>CAMYEJ010000157.1 GCA_947254665.1 uncultured Peptoniphilus sp. | reverse complement strand
ATTTAATACTCAATCGGATGCAAAATCTGATACTGTTCCTTCAACTGAAGGTCAAATGATTTTTGCAAAATATTTAGAAAAAGAACTAAATAATTTAGGTGTAAAGACTGATTTAGACGAAAAAGGGTACCTATTTGGATATGTTCCTTCAAACGTAGAATACCCACTTCCTAAAATTGGTTTTTTAGCTCATCTAGATACTGCTCCAGACTTCTCCGGTAAAAATGTAAATCCACAAATAATTGATTATAATGGCGGAGATATAAAATTATTAGACGGATCAGTTATGAGTCCGAAAGAGTTCCCAGGACTAAATGATGTAGTCGGCGAACAATTAATTGTAACTGACGGCACTACCCTTCTTGGAGCAGATGATAAATCAGGTATAGCAATTATAATGGATGCGATAGAGAAAATAGTAAATGACAGTAGCATAAAACACGGTGAAATAAGAGTTGGTTTTACTCCTGATGAAGAAATAGGAAGAGGACCTCACCACTTTGATGTTAAAAGATTCGATTGCGACTTTGCTTTTACAGTTGACGGAGGAAGAATCGGTGAACTTCAATACGAAAATTTCAACGCCGCTAGTTGCTTCATAGAAATTGAAGGTAAAAGTGTACATCCAGGTTCTGCAAAAAATATAATGATTAATGCACTAGACATCGCAACTGAACTAAATGAATCTCTTCCATGCCAAATGAGACCACAGTTTACCGAAAATTATGAAGGATTCTACATGTTATCTTCCATGAATGGTGGCGTAAGCCATGCAAGTATGGAATATATTATTAGAGATCACTCTATGGATAAGTTCAACGAAAAGAAAAATATTATGAAATCTCTAGTTGATTTCTTAGAAGTAAAACATGGCATAAAGATAGATTTAAAATTTGAAGACTCTTACTTCAATATGAAAGAAAAACTTCTACCTAATATGGATAAAATTATGCTTGCTAAGAAAAGCATGGAAGAAGTTGGTATAAATCCAATCATAGAACCTATTCGTGGAGGATCTGACGGATCACAGTTATCCTACATGGGTCTACCTTGTCCAAACTTCTTCGCTGGCGGATATAATTTCCATGGTAAGTATGAATTTATTCCAATCTCTTCTATGGTTAAAGGAAGCGAACTAGTTGTTAAAATAATCGAAAATTTAGCGGAGGAAAATAAATAATGAATTTAAAACCTGAATTAGTATTTAAATACTTCAAAGAAATATCCAATATCCCAAGACCTTCTGGTCACGAAGAAAAGATGACAGAGTATCTTAAAAATTTTGGAGAAAGTAGAAATTTAGAAACCGTTGTAGATGAAGTAGGAAATGTACTTATTAGAGTACCTGCAACTAAAGGATATGAAAATTCTAAAACAGTAATCATCCAAGGACATACAGATATGGTTCCTGAAAAATCTGATGATTCTAATCATGATTTTTTAAATGATCCTATTGAATTAATAGTTGATGGAAATATTCTACATGCAAATAATACAACCCTTGGTGCTGACGATGGAATAGGCGTTGCATTTGGGCTTGCATTAATTGATGATAAAGATGCAGAACATGGACCTCTCGAATGTCTATTTACCATATCTGAAGAAACAACTATGAAAGGTGCTCTAAACCTATCAGACAAACTACTGACCGGTTCTTATCTATTAAATATCGACTCAGAAGATGAAGGTATAATAACCGTAGGATCTGCAGGTGGAGTTAACTATGTTGGTAGATTTAACTATAAGCCTGCTGAAATTCCAAAAGATTATAAAGTATATGAAGTTGATTTCTCAGGGTTCTTAGGTGGTCACTCTGGTATGATGATTGACAAGAATAAGGGAAATATGATTATTGTTATGGCAGATTTAATTTCTAAACTAAATGATGCTATGATCGTTGATTTTGACTGTGGCACTAAACAAAATGCAATTCCTAGAATGGGTGGTTTAATAATAGCAACTAAGGAAAATCTAGACGACCAGATTGAATCAATTATGGTTAAGTATAAAGATATTGACGGAGAATTGGAAATAACTTATAACGAAACTTCTGCAGAAGTAGCTATGAGTGTAATTGATTCAGCAGTCTTCTCTAAATATCTATTGGCTCTTCCTACAGGGGAAAATTCTTACATGGACAATGAAAAAACTATTCTTGAATCATCTTCAAACTTAGCAATAGTTAAAAATGTGCATAATTATTATGAGATAACAGTATCTGTTAGATCTGCAAAAGAAGAAAGAAAAGAAGAATTGGAAAAGAAATTGGATCTAGCTTCAAAAACTCATAACGTGGAATATAAATATTCAGAAGGATACCCTACTTGGGTTTATCGCGAAGAATCCGAACTAAGAAATCACGCGATGGACCTTTATAAAAAACTTTATAATAAGGAAATGAAGGCTGAAATTATCCACGGCGGATTGGAATGTGGAGTATTCTACGAAAAATATAGAGACTTAGATATGATTTCTATAGGACCTAATATTACAGGAGCTCACACTCC
>CAMYEJ010000156.1 GCA_947254665.1 uncultured Peptoniphilus sp. | reverse complement strand
ACTTATGTTAGTGCCTAATGTGACGGCTTTCGCAGAATTTGACAATGAAAAATTCGACAAACTTGACATGAAAGCCATGGAAGCAGATGAAAATCAAAAAGTAAAAGATTTGATTTTCCAAACAAAAGGTAAGGTAAAAGATGAGGACAGAGTAAGAGTAATTGTAACTCTTAAACCTGAATCTTTTAGGGAGCTAGGAGAAATGGTAGATGCCAACGAACTCTATAGCGAAAGAGGAATTAAATCCCAAATTAATTTTGGTAAAGCTGCGACAGAAAAAGCTTTAGCAGAAATTAGAAATTCTGGGATAAACATTGTGCCAAATAATGAGTTCAATGTTTTGTTAATAGGATTTGATACAGAAATTTCTTTTAAAGATGCCAAAGAAATTGCAAAGTTTGACTTTGTAAAATCTGTAAGCATACAAAATAATATAAATAAGCCAATATCAACCACAGAAGATATTTATAATAAAAAAGGTTCAGTATCTTTTAGATCTGCACAATCAAGAGACATAATCGGTAACGAAGAAGTTTACTCAAAGTACAAGGGAGAAGGAACAATAGTTGCCGTTATAGATTCAGGCTTTGACACACAACACGAAGCATTTTACTTAACTGACATAGGAAAAGAAAAGGCAGTATATACAAAAGAAAAGATTGAAAAATTAAAAGCTGATGGTGTACTAGAACACGGATTTTACAAGAGCGAAAAAATTCCATATGTATACAACTACTACACAACTTCAAACCACGATTTGGTTAAAGAGAAGAACGAAAACTCTCATGGTCAACACGTGGCAGGAACAGTAGCTGGAAATAGAGTGACTGTAAACTTAGGCGAATCAAAAAGAGACATCATAGGAGTTGCACCTGAAGCTCAACTTGCTTTAATGAGAGTATTCTCTGATGAAAGTGCGGGAACCGCTCCTGCAATCTATTTAAAAGCATTGGAAGACTGCGCAAAATTAAATGTAACCTCTGTAAACATGAGTATTGGTGCTCCAGCAGGTGATAGTACAAATATTGACAAAGAAATTCTAGAGGCAATAGATAGACTTGAAGAAGCTGGATGTGTAGTTGCAATTGCGGCAGGAAATAACACTTCTTTTGGTAAAGGACTTGGTTTTTCTCCAAAGGCAGAAAATCCTGACTATGGAATACTTGCCAACCCAGCTGCAGCAGAAAAATCTTTTGCAGTAGCATCCATTGAAAATGGATTTACATTCCAAAAATATTTTGAAAATAAAACTAAGAATGGGAATAAAGAAAGTTTCTTCTTAAAATGGTCAAAAGATGATAACAACAAAGAACCAAAGCTAGAAGTTGATAAAGAATTTGATTTCGAGTTTGTAGGACTTGGAAAAAATGAAGACTACAACGGAAAAGATGTAAATGGCAAAATTGCCCTAATCGAAAGAGGAGATATTCCATTTGCAGAAAAAGTTAAAATAGCAAAAGAAAAGGGAGCAAAAGTTGTATTCATCTACAACCATAAGCAAGGTGGAAATGAATTTGTAGGTATGAAAGATGCTGGAAATCAAGGTATACCAGTGGCTTGCTTATACTACTCTGCAGGAATGAAGCTAAAAGAAAATGGTGGAAAGATTGTATTTAAGGAAGGTAGAAAAGAATTTATAAACCCACTTAAAGGACAAATTTCTGAATTTTCAAGCTTTGGTCTAACCAGTGATGGAATCTTTAAACCAGAGATAACTGCTCCTGGTGGAAATATATTTTCCCTAGGAAATGACAACACTTACAATGTGCAAAGTGGTACATCTATGGCAACTCCACACGTTGCAGGTGCCCTTGCCCTTGCAAGATCCATGGTAGATGAAAGATTCCCAGAACTTTCAACTAAAGAAAAATGGCAAAGAATTAGAAATCTACTTATGAGTACAGCAGAAATTCATTATAACTACGATGGAGCAGCAACTAGCCCAAGAAGTCAAGGAGCTGGAGTTATGAAGCTTCAAAAAGCTCTACACACAAAAGCTATACTCATCGGAGACAATAATGAAACAAAATTATTTAAAAAGGCAGCAACAGATAATGAAACTTTGACATTTAAGATTCAAAACTTATCTGACGAAGAATTAAATTATAATTACAAAACTATAATAGTAGCTGATAGAGTAAATAAGGATGGTTATCTAGACCTTAAAACCAGATCTTTAAGAACAGATTACAATGGAGAAATTACCCTTGGTGCAAAAGAAACTAAAGAAATAAGTGTAAATATAGATACAAGAAACTTCTCAGACAAATTAAGAAGAGAGATGCCAAATGGTTACTTTATCGATGGATTTGTAGTATTTGAAAACCAAGATGAACCTACAATTTCAATTCCATTTATAACATTCGCAGGAGATTTAGATAGACTCTCCTATGTAGAACCTTCAATTTATGACTTAGCTAAAGAAAATAAAATTCCATTCTACTGGAATGAAGAAGGAAACACTCATATAGCAAAAAAAAAAAAAAAAGACGAAGTAAGTAATTATGATTTTACACATCTATATACAAATGTAGA
>CAMYEJ010000155.1 GCA_947254665.1 uncultured Peptoniphilus sp. | reverse complement strand
CGTATAAAGAGTAGGAACGGTTGATTAAAAATTATAGGTGGTATACAATATAGGAGTAAGAAGTCAACATAATTGAAAACAAGGGGGATTTATGAAAAAATTATTAAAACGCTTTTTTGTTGTCTTATTAGCCACAGTGACTGTGCTAACTTGCATGGTGGGGGATACCTACGCTGAAGAGAACGCAAGAGGCGTAGTAAAAAGTATTTTTTCTCCAGATAATACTTTAGAAAGCACTACAACTATTGGTAGAGATAAGCCGACACAAGCAGTAGAGACTGTTGGAGAACTTGAAGTTGAAGTAGGACAGACTATAACGGATGCAGGTCTTATCAATAAATTTAAAACTAGTGAAGCAGTAGCGGGAGATTTGGAATATGGTGTAGTAGATTTTTCAACTTCTATTGTAGGCGCTGTAGTTGATGGAACATTCTATGATGTTCAAAACGATGTGACTAAATTAGATAGGATGATTGAATACGTTACAGAAGATGTTCAATCTACTGTTTCTGTAAACTACGACATCAAAAATCAAACCGGCGGAAAAGAAATTAAATATTCCTTTACAGGTAAAAAATCAACAGGCGATAACTATGTCTATGCTTACTTCCACTACTATGTGCATGGCAAGGCAGCTAACGGACAAAAAATCACTCGAGGAGGTTATCTCGGCTATAAGATCAAGGTAAAACCAGCTAAGGGCGGTTTAATTTATGATGCCAATGGCGGTACAATCAGGGGACAAGCAACATTTGATGATAAAGCTGGTCGTGTAGCACCAGATCCTTCTGATACAGGATATTTTCCACAAGTAAATATAGACATTATTAGTGATGTGCCTGTAAGAGAAGGCTATAAGTTCGCTTTTTGGCAAAATGAAAAATATTATAAAGATGATGGAGAAGTTTACTCAGATCAGTCTCTTGACCAAAAGGCATATCCTGTTGGAGAAAATAAAAGCCTTACCAAGTATAAGATGACACTTAATTTTAGACAGAGCAGGACAGAAACTTTAAAGGCTGTATGGGACAAGGAATACAGTCTAAAATATGATGTGGATGGCAAAACTAATGTCGTAAGCGAAAAAAAAGGATTGCTTGGTCTTAACCTTAATGATTTGTCTATAAAATCTAAAGATATTGAGGTTGCAGCTGGAGTTAAAAAAGCAGAAGGTGGAGAATTTAAGTGTTGGAGAGATGGAACTACTGATTACGCTCCAGGGTCTACAATTACACTTACAGAAAATAAGTCAGATGTAACCTTAAAAGCTATTTGGAATATTACAACAGAATATGTGGACAAGGATGGACATGCTATAAAAGATTCAGTTATCAGCGAAGAAAAGAAACCTAAGGATATTGCTGGTTATAAATTCTTAAAAGAAGAACCCACAGCAAATGGCGTTAAGTATATTTATGAAAATATAAATGCACCACAACCTGATCCAAATCCACAACCACAACCCGATCCAAATCCACAACCAGAGCCACAACCAGAACCAAAAGAAAATCATAATTGGGGATATATGCCTTATTGGTATTCATATTCTTATTCAAACTATCCATTTTTTACAAGTGTAAGTAAAAAGGATGAAGATAAGAAGGAAGTTAAATCAAATAAGGAAGAAAAGGCTAAAGTAGTTATAGAAGATTATAATGCTTATATCTTTGGTTATCCTGACAATACAGTTCGTCCAAACAATACTTTAACTAGAGCTGAAGCGGTAGCCATGGTTACTCGTCTTTCTAAATTAGATTTATCTGATAATTCAAGAGCATCTTATGCAGATTTAAAGGATAAGGCTTGGTATTTATCTAACGTCAATGCAGGCTTAAAGGCTGGCATGTTAGATGCTGATCAAAATGGAAATTTAAGACCTAATGAATCAGTTACAAGAGGAGAATTTGCAAAGATGATTGCTGCAATAGATAAGGCTGGAGAAGGAAAAGCACCTTTCAAGGATATTGTAGGTCATAAGTATGAAAAAGAAATAAACCAACTTTATAGCAACAAACGTATTTTTGGTTATGCAGATGGAAGCTTTAAACCTGATGGTTTCTTAACAAGAGCTGAAGCTGCCGCTATTTTAAACAGAGTTTTCAATAGGGTAACAGATGCTGAAGCACTTAAGGGCTTTGAAGATAAGATTCATAATTTTATCGACTTATATAAAAATGATTGGTACTACTATGAAATGGTAGAAGCAACTAATCATCATGAATCAGAAACTAGAGGCGAAAAGGATTCAATGAATCGTGACCTTGAAAAATGGACAAAGGTTTTAAATAATAAATAAATTATGAGTTTCAAAATATCCATTAGGGAGTAATTCCTTAATGGATATTTTTTATAAAATTAAGAAAAATTTTATAATGCAAAAGAAATATATACGCTATGTATTCGCATTAGCTACTAGTTTTCATAGACATTATGCTACAAGACTTTCTCGACGACACTCATCCTGAGCAGAGGTGGAGTATAGCGAAACCCGTAGTCGAACGGGTATAACCATGGTGGGGTCAAGTATGGGTGATTTCACTTGTATAGACTTGTTCTATAGAGGTTATACCCATTCGACTCACTTCGTTCGCTCAGGGTGACTTTAGTTGTGAAATTTTTATGTTTAGAAAAGTTGCAAAGACTTGTTCTATAGAGGTTATACCCATTCGACTCACTTCGTTCGCTCAGGGTGA
>CAMYEJ010000154.1 GCA_947254665.1 uncultured Peptoniphilus sp. | reverse complement strand
ATTTAGTATAGTTTGAAATAAACTTGTAATATAAGCCTTTTATATTATTTTACTTTTAATTTTTTAACTCTTCTTTAAGTGATATTTAATTTCAAAAAAATATATATTCTAAAAAAATTTTTTGGTAAAATAATATTGAAATTATTTATTAAAATCAAAGGAGGTCCTTTTGATGAAATCCAGGGAGAGATTTTCGGATTCATCTATCATAGAAGAGATTAAAAGAATCGAAAATTTGCCGGAGAACAAAAAGAGACTTGACGATGTAAAAAGAGATTTGCAAGATCGGGTGAGCAAACCTTATATACTTGGATTTATTCTTCTCGCGGCGGGTCTTTTTATATACTATCTTTTTAAGATGTATGGTTTAATTGTCTGTTTTTTCCTCTACAAATACTGGTACGAATATTCGCAGACGAACAAATCATATATTGGAAATACATATGCAAATAATTTTTTAGAACCGGTTCTAAAAGAAATTCTACCAGGTACAGAGATAGATTATTTTGGGTCCATGGATCTATATATTCTTAAAAACCTGGTTAGAAATTCAGAATTCTATGAATCTAACTGTCATATAGTTTTTTGTGACGAATACAAGACTGAGTTTTGCAATTTAAAGGCAAATCATTACAGAAGAGATAAAAAAGGAAGGGAAATAAACGAAACCGACTTCATGGGACAAGTGCTTTTCGCTCCTTTACAAACTGGCATACATGGTCATATTAGAGTGGCACCGATTAGTAAAGGCGGCTCTCACAGACCTTACGGAGAAGATAGAGATGGCGAGGAGCGAATAGAAACTGAGTCCATCGAATTCAACAATTTATACACTATTTTTTCAACGGACGATTTTAATACCAAGTTGATTTTGGACTCAAAGATTATTGAACTTTTAAATGATATTGGGAAAAGAATGAATGTTTCCATCTATATGAACGAAGAATATGTATCTATAGCTTTTCAGTCTAATAGTCTTCTCTTTTCTTTGCCATATACTCCTGGCGGAGTAAATGAGATTTCACTTTCTCATGAGTATGAAAAGATAAGAAATAAGCTTGCAGATTTCTATGCGCTTATGGATATTATAGTAGAAAAATTTTAAGGGAGGATCTATGAAATATTTATATACAATAGTTATTCTAGCGGTTTTAGTATGTATCTCAAATTTTATTTCCGCTTCAAACAGGCTCAAAAAACATATAGTAAAGATAGATGAGTCCAAGAAAAATTTGGATATTGCATTGGCAAAGAGGTACGACACCATTTCTGAAATGATTAAGGTTGCAAAATCTTTTGCAAAACATGAGACAGATGCATTCACAAACATCGTAAAACTTAGACAAAAAGGAACTATCTCATCATCAAACGATACAATTAAGAACCAAAACGATGCGATTAAAGAAATCTTTGCCCTTGCAGAAGCCTATCCAGAACTTAAATCATCTGCAGAGTTTCTTCGTTTGCAAGACGAAATCGACGATGAAAATGAAAAATTGGCGGCGGCAAAGAGAATTGTAAATGGAAATATCAGTATACTAAATCAAGAGATTGTGTCATTTCCAACCTCTTTAGTTGCAAAGGCAAATAATATTAAAGAGAGGGAGTTCCTAACAGAGGATGACCTCGATAGAAAGAAGTCGATAGAAAATTTCGATTACACTGTATAGTTTTAAAATAAATCTAATATAAAAAGCAGGTTTTGATCTAAGCAACATATTCTCAATATGCAAATATTGAGGAATTGCTTTAAGTTTAGATCTCTCCTGCTTTTTTTAGATTCTTAATCTTTTTAAAAATTCAAGTTTTGTTTCAGATATTATAATGGAAGCAAAGATCATCATAAACCCAAACAATGAATATAAGCTGATACCTTCTATCCCCAAACAATAGGGAATTAAAATTCCAAATACAGATTCCAAAGATAAAATCAGAGCGCAGCTCGATTCGTCCACGATGGATTGACCTATGTTTTGTAGAAGTAATGCTATAGTTGTACACATTAACGATAAGTATATTAACTCTAAGGCTGCTCTTTTTTCGAAAACAATAGGGAAATTATCTTCGAACAACAGACTCGTTATCACTGCCAAAACCGCAGCTACTAAGAATTGAATAATAGTCATAAGTATAGGGTCACGGCCTTCGGAGAATTTAGTAACGGCAACTATATGGGACGCAAATAAAACTCCGCTTAGCAAAGCGAGTCCATCTCCTAGAATAGCATTATTTCCAACCGCTTTGGAACTTTCTCCAAAAACCGATACAAAATAAATCCCTATAATACAGAATACTGCTGCGATGACATGGAATCTATTAGGCTTATGTTTGATGACAAGCCAAGATATAAATGGAACTATAACACAATATGATGCAGATAAAAACGCTGATCTACCAGGGTCTGTATATCCAACCCCAATGGTTTGAACAGAATATGCCAAGAATAAAACTATCCCTATCATCGTTCCAGATTTTAAATCTTCTCTCGTCATATTTTTTATTTTCTTATAAAAAATTATAGAAAGAATTATGCATGCTATTGAAAATCTAAATGCGAGTAACATGTTTGGTTTAAATACTGCCTGAGCACTTTTAACTACTGTGAGGGAAGAGCCCCATAGTATAGCTACAATTAACAAATAAAATCTGCCTAAGTTCTTTTTCATTGCTACCTCCTACTTGGTTTCGATTTATTATACACAAGTAAAATTAAGATTCCAATGGGCTTAATGAC
>CAMYEJ010000153.1 GCA_947254665.1 uncultured Peptoniphilus sp. | reverse complement strand
GCTCGACTACAATGACTGATTTTAACATAGAGCAATTCGACAAAATGGTCAATGTTGGAAGCAAAGTAGTGGAGCTGCTCACCGGTCAGAAAAAGGAACCAGCCTTCGAATCCACGAGGGATTGGTTATAAATCCGAACTCTTTGAGTTTTGAGATTGAAACGAAAAAAACTTACTTAGTTTAAACAAATACGCTAAGTAAGTTTTTTAATGCTACTCAGGAAAAGAATATCTCCGGGAACAATAATTTAAAGCAATTTTTCTCCTCGAGAACAGCTTAAACATCAACATTTTACACATTATTTTTCATTTTTACAGCTACTTTTATCAATTCTTCTTTTTCATTTTTTATCTTACCATCCAAACCCATTTCCAATATATCATCTAGTATTTGCCCAACAAATTTCCCTTGGGGAATCCCCGCATTCATTACATCATAACCATCTATTTTTAAGTCTTTTAACGAAAAACACTCATCACTTGCAATTTTCTCGGCAACATCTTCCTCAAACATTTGAATATTCTTTTATTCTAGTTAGATCATGTTTAAACCAATAGGCTATAAGGACTGGTTTCCCATTAGCTCCTTCGATTAAGTTTTCAAGCTCATCAAGTTTTCTATCATGAATCTGTATGCTTTCCTTTCTAGCAGTGGCATCACATTTGTCATGCAAAACATAAGTGACATCGCTTCAAATGGCAAGATCACCATCAGGTACAGAGACGACGCTTTCGAGTTCTCACCTTCAACCAGTCTTAAGGACGGCAGTTTGATTCTATCAGATGAATTAAAAGATGGAGAAGAGATCTTCGATTGGAATAGTTTAGTTAACAAGGAATTCTATTCATATATGATGTATAATAGAATCATGTCCATAATGGGCAATGGTTGATTAATAATCGAATAGTCGATAGGAAAGGGATAATAATAAAGAGAGGAAAATTAAGTGAAAAGAAGATAATTTTATTATCCCTGCTACTTTTAATACCAAATCCATTCGACTCGAGGGAGGGAGTTGTCTCTTCATATAGAGAGTGATATTCCTATACGACCTATCGGGTGGCAAAAGATGATTCCTACCGTACTGTCAGCGAATTTTTGATATTTCCATTCAACTTTTTGAATTAATATAGGAGGAACTATGAGAACGATTAGAGTAACTGGAAAGGGCAGCGTGTCTGTAAAGCCGGACACCACCTGCCTAAGAATAACATTTGAAGGAGTGTACAAGGACTACGAAGAGACTGTGAGAAAGTCTGCGGAAATGACCAGATCTTTAAGAGAAACCATCGAAAAGTCTGGGCTACCTGGCGAAGATCTAAAGACCAAAGATTTTTCTATTCAGTCCAAATACGAAAGTTATAGAGACCACAACAATGATTACCAACAAAGATTCGTTGGGTACAAATTCTACCACAGAACGGAAATCAAATTTCCAAACGACAACAAACAGTTAGGTCGCATCCTCTACGAACTGTCCGTATGTCCGGTGAAGGTTGAATTTTCAATAGGCTACACTGTGAAGGACGAGGACGCAGTTAAGAAAGAAGTCATCAAACGTGCGGTGGAAAATTCTAGAGAAAAGGCAGAGGTCATGGCGACAGCTGCAGGAGTAAATTTGGGAGAAGTACAATACATCGATTATTCTTGGGGCGAAATCAATATTAGGACATCTCCAGTAGATATGTTTGAGGCAAAAAGAGCAATCGCATTAAAACCATCCTATGATATCGACATAGAACCAGACGACATCGATGTAAATGACACAGTAACCATCGAATGGGAAATAAAATAGTAGAATAATTGCCACAAAAATTTATATAGCAAAGTAGATAGACTCTTGGGATGATCCCAGGAGTCTTTTTATATTTTTTACTTAAAAATTCTTGCTAAAAAATTCTTGGTGAAAAATTCTTTTGTTTAAAAAATATTTGACGACAAAACAAAAACTTGGTACTATAAATGTAACATATGTACTAAAAATGTAACCAAAATAATTTCTAGAAATACATTAAGCGATAAACGTTATGAAAATTTCAAAACAAATTGCTTAAGAAGTAAGGTGATTTAGTGGAAGTAGTAATTGAAAATAAAATTGCACAGTTTCGAAAAGAAAAGGGACTTTCCCAACACAAATTGGCGGAAGCGGTGGGACTTAAGAGGAGATCCATCATGGCATACGAAAGTAATACCATCAGCCCGACCCTTGAGACTGCGTACAAAATCTGCAAAGTATTGGGAAAAGATTTGACAGAAGTATTCATCTTTAAATAGGAGGATAAAATGGGACTATTATTTAATACATCAGAAGAAATAACTGACAAGGTGCTTGAAACATTTGACGATAAAGAAAATTACCTAGTGGTATTTAAGCACAATGATACAAAGACGGATCTCTTTAAATGGTTGGCAATAGGAGGTCTATACTACACAACGGATTCAAGCAGAAGCTTTATTTTAAATTTCAGCCACAGAGGAATCTACGAAGTGGAGATAAGTAACAATATGAAAAAGAATTTTCTAATCATGCCTTGGAATGAAATCAGCTCCTTTGAAGTAATAAAAAAGAATAAAAAGGTAATCATAAGCTTGGTTCACGTGGGTAAGAAGGTTTCCTACGAAGTGCCATTTACTGGCAAAATAGCAAAAGGAAACGAAGAAAGATTTGCAAAGCTTGAAGAAAAAGAATGGAACAGAATTGAATAAAACAGGTAGTCTTATATATTAAATGAAACATTCGGCCTCTAAGAAAACTTAGGGGTCTTTTTATAAGTTTTTTTAC
>CAMYEJ010000152.1 GCA_947254665.1 uncultured Peptoniphilus sp. | reverse complement strand
TAATAAAAGGCTTGATATAAACCAAGCCTTTTTATTAATATTAATTTTATTTTATTTATTTGATTTTAGCAAGTGCTTGATCAAGGTCAGCGATTAGATCGTCAACATTTTCAAGACCTACTGAAAGTCTAACCATACCATCTGTTATACCAGCTTTTGCTCTTTCTTCAGCTGTGTATGGGCTGTGAGTCATAGTTGCTGGATGTTGGATTAGAGTTTCACAGTCGCCTAGTGAAACAGCTAATGTACAAAGTTTAACAGAGTTCATAAGAGTTTTTCCTGCTTCGATACCGCCTTTAAGTTCAAATGAAATCATAGCGCCTGGAAGTCTCATTTGTTTCTTAGCAAGATCATAGAATTTAAATGATTTAAGTCCTGGGTATTGGATAGAAGCAACTTTATCATTCTTTTCTAGGAATTCTGCAATCTTCATTGCGTTTTCGCAGTGTCTTTCCATTCTTAGGTGAAGAGTTTTAAGTCCTCTATTGATTAGATATGCTTCAAATGGGCTTAGTACAGCTCCTGTCATATCCTTTAGACCAACTAGTCTTGCTTGTGCAACTAGTTCAGCAGATCCTACAACGAATCCGGCGATAACGTCTCCGTGTCCGTTTAGATACTTAGTTGCTGAGTGAACTACTAAGTCTGCGCCTAGTGAAAGTGGTCTTTGAATGTATGGAGTACAGTAAGTGTTATCTACTATAACCATTCTTCCTTCTTTTTCATGAGCTATCTTAGATATTGCTTCGATATCGCAGATGTCCATGTTAGGGTTTGCAGGAGTTTCTAGATAAACTATTCTAGTGTTGTCTCTTATTTTAGCTTTTACTTCGTCTAGGTCAGCCATGTTAATAAATTCAACATCGATTCCTAGTCTAGTAAGTCCATGTTCTAAGAATGCAAATGTACATCCATAAAGAGTCTTAGATGCTAGTATATGGTCTCCAGCTTTGATAAATGGCCAGATTGCTGATGTAATAGCGCCCATTCCAGATGCAGTAGATAGAGCAGCTTCTGCTCCTTCAAGTAGTGCAACTTTGTTTTCTACAATTGCGTTTGTTGGGTTTCCAAGTCTTGAATAGATATATCCATCTTCTTCAAGGGCAAATCTTCTTCCACCTTGTTCTGCTGAATCAAATATAAAAGTTGATGTAGCATAGATTGGAGTAGCAAGTGCGCCGTATTGATCATGTACAGTGCCTCCGTGAATTGCTTGTGTTCCTACTCCCATTTTCATTAGTTCGTCTTTTGTGTTCATTATTTCCTCCTAAAATTAAGCTAATTTAGCGTCTTGTGGGGCAATCCCCTTGTCTATAAATTCTTTTGCTTTTGATTGTGGCATATCATATTCATAGTTCCATTTATCTTTAGGTTCTGTAAATGGAATGTATACAGAAATTATAGCTACAATCGCAAGTATAAATTGATACCATAGGAATGGCATGATTTGGAAGGTGCTTACTGCGCCTTCAGTTAATTTTGCTGCTATAAGAAGTTGAGCTCCATAAGGGATAAATCCTTGCATTACGCAAGAGAAAGTATCAAGAAGTGAAGCTGATCTTCTAGGGTCCATCTTGTATTCGTTTGAGAATTCTTTTGCAACTGGACCAGCGATGATGATTGCTACAGTGTTGTTTGCAACTGCTGCATCAAGAGCACTGATAAGTACTGCAGTACCAACTTCTGCTGATTTAGGTCCCTTTAAGAATTTCTTAGTCTTTTGAATTATCCATTCAATACCGCCTTCGTTTCTAACCATGTAAGCTAGACCACCGGTTAACATTGAAAGTAAGAATATTTCAAATACTCCAGAGAATCCTGTGTAAATATGTCCAGGAAGTTCAAGAAGAGTAAATGAATGTGTAGCGATACCAATAATACCAGAAAGTAAAATACCTGAGGTAAGTACTAAGAATACGTTGACTCCAAGTAGAGCTGAAACAAGTACAACTATATATGGAATAACTTTTACAAATGAGTATTCGTAAGGTCCGCCTTGTGTAACTACTTCAGGTTTACCAAAGATAAGAAGTAGTACAAATGTAATTATAGCTGCAGGAAGAGCTAGTTTAAAGTTCATCTTAAACTTGTCTCTCATTTCAACGTTTTGGGTACGTGTAGCAGCGATAGTAGTATCAGAAATAACTGATAGGTTATCCCCAAACATAGAACCTCCAACTAGAGCTCCTATAGTAAGTGGCATGCTTAGTCCACCTTGTGTAGCAAGTCCAACTGCGATTGGGCACATTGTAGTGATGGTACCTACAGATGTACCAGTTGCAAGAGAGATAAGCGCTGCCATAAGGAATATACCGGCAGTTAAAAGTTGTGGAGGTATTATACTCATACCGAGGTTTACAGTACTTTCAACTCCGCCCATTGCTCCAGATACTGTAGCAAAAGCTCCTGCAAGTATGTAGATGATACACATGATTATAATGTTTTCATCTCCGCATCCTTTAACGAAGTTTGAGAATTTAGAATCGATTGATCCTTTAAACATTATAAATGCAAATATTATACCAACTAGCACTGAAATAGGTGCTGGCACTACATAGAAAGCCATCGGAACTTCTTTGTAATTTAAGTAAAGTCCTACGCCAAGGTAGAAAAGTACGAAAATTAGAAAAGGTATCAAGGCTTTGCCATTAGATTTTACTTTTTTGTTTTCCATTTTTTCCTCCTTAAATTAAGAAATAATTTTGTCCATCTAAATTTATTATACAACTAAGAAATAGTTTTCACAACATTATTTTATAAATAAATTATCTGATAACCATATTAC
>CAMYEJ010000151.1 GCA_947254665.1 uncultured Peptoniphilus sp. | reverse complement strand
CCATAGGGGAGTCTTTATTTTTTTACTTAATTTAATTTTAAAATGGTATAAAAAATAGCATTATTAGGCGAAAGTAGTACTTTTCCTTTTATTAAGAATACAGTAGTGTTATAATGATTGTGACTAAAATAAAATTACTAGGCAGGCGATTAGCCTGTTTTATTTAATGATATAAATTTTTATTTTGAAATAATTACTTAAAACTTATAGGAGGAAATATGAAAGCTTTAGTTGTAGGTGCTGGAAAACTCGGTTATAGACTTGCAGCTGCACTTATAGATGAAAATTATGAAGTAACCGTAGTTGATAATGATGAAGCTGTGATTAAGAATATTCAAAACTCTCTAGACGTACTTAGCATCTGTGCAAATGCACTTGATTTTGGAGTGCTCGAAGAACTTGATATTTCTAAATTTGACTATGTACTTGCCACCACGACAAATGATGAGGCAAATGTAATACTTTGTACAATTTCCAAAAAACTTGGTGCAAAATATGCCATTGCAAGAGTAAGAGATCCAGAATATATAAAGCATCTTGGATTTATTTCTAAAGAACTTGAAATAGATAAAATTATAAATCCGGATTTTGCCACTGCAAGGTCCATAGTTAAGTACCTCATGAAGAGATACCAACTTTATTCCAGCGAATTTGCAGGTGGAAAAGTGTCTCTAGTTGAATTTAATATTGGTACTGATCCAAACTTCATCGGCAAAAGAATTATGGATATTGAAAATATAAATGATCTTTTGATTTCTGCAATTTCAAGAAGCGGAGATGCAATAATTCCAAATGGTCGTACTGTGCTTGAAGAAAATGACGTAATAATCTTGGCTGGAAAATCTGAAAATATAGAAATCTTTGACAAAGAACACACTGGAGTTAAGAAGACGAGAGCCCTTAGAAGTACGATGATCCTCGGCGGCGGAAAGACTGGTCTATACCTTGCCATGCTTCTTCTAAATGAAAATATAGATGTAACAATAGTTGAATTAAATAGGGAGAGATGTCTTGAGTTGAAGGAAATGGTCCCTGATGCAGAAGTTATAAACGGCGACGGTACAGACATTGCAATCCTAGAAGAAGAAATGGTTCATACCTATGATTCATTTGTTGCTGCAACTGGTATTGATGAGGCAAACTTACTTATGAGTCTTGTGGCTAAACAGACTGGAATTTATAAATCCGTTGCTAAGATTTCAAGAACCAACTACGACAAGGTATTGGATAAACTAGATATAGACGCAGTGTTTAATACTTCTTATATTACTGCAGCGGAAATTTTGAGAGAAATAAGGGGCAAGAATTCCCTTTCGCTTCACCTACTACTTAATGGACAGGTGGAATGTATTGAACTTATTATAAAAGAAAAACAATTGGTCTGTGGAAAAGCTCTTGAAGAATTGAATCTTCCTGATGGTGTGCTTATTATCGCTGTTATAAGAAATAATGAGATGATAGTTCCAAATGGTAAGACTGTCTTGGAATCAGGAGATAGAATAGTTTTATTTGCTATGCACCAAGTTGCACCTAAGATGCAAAAGATTTTTTCTTCCGAAGGAAAGATAAAGGACGCAATCAATTCTTTGAGGAATAGAGGATTAGCAGATGAATTATAAACTTATTTCAAAGATACTCGGATATATTTTAATAATAGAGACAGCATTTATGGCGCCATCTCTTCTACTTAGTTTGGTGGATAGAGATGGAAGTTATAATGGTTTTATAATCCCAATGGCAATTTCTTTGGTCTTGGGATTAATTTTAATTAATCTAAATGCAAAGAAAAAGTCTCTCTCACCTAGAGATGGAATTTTAATCGTAACCGCATCATGGATACTTGTGTCTCTCGTGGGAGCAATTCCACTTTTTATATCTGCACATATGACCTACGTCGATTCATTTTTTGAAATTGTATCAGGGTTTACTACCACAGGAGCGACGGTTATCTCTGGCATAGAATCATACCCAAGGTCTGTAATCTTTTGGAGATCTATAACACACTGGATCGGAGGTATGGGAATACTTGTATTTACAGTTGGACTACTTCCAAAACTTGGGGTAGGTGGATTTCAAATTTTTAAAGCGGAATCGCCGGGACCAGTTGCAGGTAAGATCGAGTCCACCATTTCTCAATCATCAAAGAGACTTTATATAATATATATTATTCTATCTGCAGCACTTGTAATTTGTTTAAAGATTGCAGGTATGCCATTGTTTGATTCATTGGTACATACCTTTGGTGTGCTTGGTACGGGAGGGTTCTCATCTTACAACGATTCATTTATGTCATATCCAGGAAATGCGGTGCACTTCATACTTGCCTTATTTATGTTTTTAAGCGCAACAAACTTTACGATTTACGCACTTATAACTAGAAAAAAATATAAAGAAATTTTGCAAAATGACGAACTAAAACTTTGGATTTTAATTACATTAGGTGCCATTACACTTATTACCATAGATTTAATTTCAAAAGGTTATCCGTCACTACTTTTAGCTTTTAGAGACTCAGCCTTTCAAGTAACATCCATATCATCTACATCTGGATTTGCAAATGCAGACTATGATATTTGGCCAAGTTTTTCTAAATTTATCTTGCTAATTCTTATGATATTTGGAGGATGTGCAGGTTCAACAGGCGGTGGAATAAAGGTGACGAGAATCTCTATTCTATTAAAATTAATAAAGAGAGAAATGAAAAAGGCGACCCATCCAAAGGCGGTCATCCCAGTTATAACAGATGGGAAAGTTCTATCTGACGAAGTGGTGCTTGGAATCAATGCCT
>CAMYEJ010000150.1 GCA_947254665.1 uncultured Peptoniphilus sp. | reverse complement strand
ATTATAATCCCTGTAATTAAATAATTAAGATCTTGGGAGTCTCGTTAGGGGGGCTGAGAGTGTTATAAACAGACCAATATTATCTGATCAACATTATAGTTGCGTAGAGAGTATCTTACAATTTCGAGCGTACTGCTATATCTATTATTGTAGTATGCCTATATACACTTATATATGTTTACCCCTTTCAGGATTTTTAGGTCTGGGAGGGGTTTTTTATGTCTCAATATGTGTCGTACGGTAATTGTCGTGTTGGAATTCCAGGTTCGCATCTGGCAATTACTGGTACTCGTTTTAATTTAGCACCAATGTCAGATAATTTTATTGATATTATTCTTGGTGCAATTAGAAAAGTTGATTTGTCTAATGTCTGGGCAAAGACAGATCATACGTCTACGATCTATCGTGGAGGAAGTGTAGAGGTCTTTGATGCTTTGAAAGCTTGTTTTGTATATAGTTTTCATCCAGGAGTTCATTGCTCTTTAGAAGCTACTATTTCTAAAGGGTGTCCGGGGGATGTTGATGAGGATACGCCTTTACAATTTGAGGGAAGTCGTATAAATGAAAAACAGAGTCAGGGTATTCATTTTCCAGTTATTGGGAAGTTCGCAGTGTACCCATTGGGATCGGATAACTATATGAAATCCATTGAGAAAATTGTCAATCTTGGAATTGATAAGGGAACGATTACTGGAACAGGACATTACGTCACTTTTCTAGGCGGAGACGTTCATGAGGTTTTTGGATATTTAGAAGAAGTTTTTAATATTTTAAATGAAGAAGTCAGTCATTTTGTGATACAAGTGACGTTATTATGTAATGTACCAGGAGGAGAAATTGATGAATAAAAAGAAATTAGAATTAAAGGATTACTTATTAATTAGCTTTATTTGTGTATTGTTTGGAGTATTTTACTTATTGGCAGTTTACGCAGGAGGAGCTCTTTCAGCAGTTTTAGCACCGATGGGACTTGGGATACTAGGATATGAGCCATTTTATGGAATTTGGTTTATGGCACCTGTATTCACGCTCTATTTAATACGTAAACCAGGAGTTGGTATTATTACAGAAATTATTGCAGCCGTTATTGAAGTATTACTTGGAAACATGTTTGGGATTATCGTTGTGGTTAGTGCATTTATCCAAGGTTTAGGAGTAGAAATTGCCTTCATGACAAAGAAATATAGTGATATTACTTATGGAACAACAATGCTAGGGGCGGTCATTACGACCATTTTCACACTCCTTTGGACAGGATTCCGCAGCAATTATTTGGCATTAGATTGGAAGTTGGTAGTTGCTATTTTTGTGATTCGTCTAGTATCAGCATTATTCTTTACAGGTTTTGTTAGTAAGTTAGTATGCGATCAAATGGTGAAATCAGGAGTTGTCAAAGTACGTGGCTAATTCGGAAGTTGTTTTTTCTTTAAAGGAAGCTACATTAAGTATTCAAGAGAAAGAGTTATTTTCTAATTTGAATCTTCAAGTATGTTCGGGAGAAATCGTATTGGTTTGTGGAAGAAGTGGTGTTGGAAAAAGCAGCTTAATGAATGTTATTAATGGAGTCTATCCAAATGGAGATACAGAAGTTCGATGTGAAGGATTAGAAATTTTAGGTCATTCTCTTTTATCGTTCAATCACTTGGAGAGAACGAAATATGTACGCTCTATCTTTCAAAATGCAAGACTCTCGTTTGCAATGTTAACACCTTATGAAGAAATGATTTTTGTATTAGAAAATTTTCGATTTCCGATTGAAAAGATGAAACAAAAAGTAAAAGAACAAGCTGAAAAATTTCAGATTAAAGCTTTATTACATCGAGAATTCTCAAGTCTCTCGGGTGGTGAATTACAGAAGGTGGCTTTTGCGTGTGCAAATCTTGTTGATGCACCTCTCTATATCATGGATGAACCTTTTGCAAATATTGATGAAGAGAGTATTCCTTACTTTATGGAACAAATTAAATTGTTGGGTGAGGAAGGAAAAGCTATTTGTATTATTGATCACCGATTAGAGTATTGGGACTGGATTGATCGCTGGTATCTTTTGGATGATTATGGAGACTTAAAAGAAATAAAACTCCCTCTAGCTATAGAAGATAAACACCTTTTAGAAAATAACGGATTACTTTGTACATTGCCATTAAAAGAGAAGAGTAATCCAGTAAAAAACAAAGTCCTTTTGAAGGTAGAAAATGTATCTATTTGTGTATCAAACAATCAAGTACTTCTTGAAAATCTTAATCTTGAGCTTCACGAAGGTGAGATGATAGCATTAGTTGGATCTAGTGGGAGTGGAAAAACAAGTTTTTTTAAGACACTTTTAAAAGAATATCCTTATACTGGTAAAATAGAAATCTGTGGTCACTCTTTATCAAAGATGAAGACAAAATCTCTGTTTTCTTCACTGGGAATCGTCTTTCAGGATCCATCTCTTCAGTTTGTCAGTGCAAAAGTCCTAGAGGAGCTTAAGGTTACGTTTTATACAGAAAGAGAAAGTGTTCTTGAAAATTTATTGAGAGAGTATTACTTGGAGAAAACAAAAGATTTATCACCGTGGCTGATTAGTCAGGGACAACAAAGAAGACTTGCATTTCTTACGATGACAGGGCCTAATAAGATTATTCTTTTGGTAGATGAGCCTACTTATGGGCAAGATATGAAGAATGCCATTTTGATAATGAATGCATTAGAGCAATTGTGTAAAGAGGGAATGTCTTGTATTTTTACATGTCATGATCAACGACTTGTTCGTCAATATGCCCATAAAGTAATGAAGATTCATTCCAAGACAATGGAGGAAATTA
>CAMYEJ010000149.1 GCA_947254665.1 uncultured Peptoniphilus sp. | reverse complement strand
AAAAAGTACAAATAATTGAAATTACGGAGGATACTCCCATATTATGAAATATTTATTTATATATAGTACCAAAGCAGGAAAGAATGATTTCCATAAATTCCATAGAGAAATAGAAGAATTTTTCACAAAAAATAATTTAATAAGAGAATCACAATTTGTATTTACAGAAGATGAGAAACACGCTAGAAGAGCATCGAGAGAATTTGCAAGCGAAAATAAAGAGGGAATAGTCTATGCCTGCGGAGGAGACGGAACCCTATCTGAAATCGCAAATGAACTTAAAAATACAAACATAGCCCTAGGACTTATCCCAATGGGAACGGCAAATGACTTTTCAAAAATATTTGAATATGAAAAATTCACCCTGGAAAATTTAATAAATCCGAAAATAGAGAAGATAGACACCATAGAAATAAATGACACCCACACATCTATAAATATTGCATCCACAGGACTCGATGCACAAGTCTTGGAATACGCGAGAGAATACGCAAAGAAATATAAATTCTTAGGTAAGAGAATCTACGACCTCGCAACTTTAAAGGTACTATTTAACAATAGGGGACAGAGAATAAAAATGACTATCGATGGAAAAGTTGTCGAAGGGACATACACACTTTGCGCATTTTGCAACGGATCTTACTATGGAGGAGGGTTCAACCCGGCGCCGAACAGTATCTTAAACGACGGGAAAATGGAAATAGTCTTGGCGGAATATTTAACAGTTCCAGAAATCATAAGACTAATACCGAAATATAAAAAAGGTCAAATATTCGAAGAAGAAAAAATCAAAACCTTTAGAGCAGAAAAAGTAAAGATCGAGCTCTCAGAAGAAATTAACCTAAACATAGACGGAGAACTCCTAAAGGATAGAGAATTTAATCTAAAAATAAATAGAGAAAATCTAAATCTCGCAATACTTGCAGAATTAAAAAATAAAAATCAAATAAAATAATGCTTCATCTGAAGCATTATTTTTTAGTATTATTTTAAATTAAATCTTCTTTTATGAATTGACGAAGTTTAGGAATTAAAAATCCATTTGCCATATCTTCCATTTCAGATTTATTTTTTAAAAGCTCAACAATTTTCAGTCCCATGGAAATTGCAAGACCTGGACCCATGGCGGTTATGATATTACCATCTTGGTAGAGGGGAACATCTTTTGGATTCTTAGAACTCAAATTTTCTTGAAAACCAGGGAAACATGTAAAGTTTTTGTCTTTTAAGACTCCTGCCTTATCCAAAACAATAGGACCGGCACAAATTGCACAAATTAATTTTCCGTCTTTATAAAAATCTTTTACTAAGTTAAGGACTTTTTTATTTTCAGATAAATTTTTAGCCCCAGGTAGACCGCCCGGAATATAAACCGCCCTATAATCATCGGCATTTATATCGTCAAATAATTTATCAGCCATAATTTTAACATTATGGGAGCTTGAAACAAGAAGATCCTTTTCAGTTGAAACTAAATCACAATGAAGGTTTGCCCTTCTTGCCATGTCTACGACAGTAAGCGCCTCCACTTCTTCAAAACCTTCTGCAAGTAAAACTATTAAATCTTTCATAAAAACTCCTTTCATAATAATTTTATCCAAAAATAAAAAATTAAAACAAAATTAAAAATAAAGACAAAATTCTATTTAAATAGGATTTTTTTGAATTTTGATATTGTGTAGCCATTGGATTGAAAATTTTATAGATTTGTGCAAACAAAAACTCGGGGAGAACCCGAGTTATTTTAATTCTTTTTATTTGACAAATCGACGATTACTTTGTCGATTCTATTCTTGGATACTTCTTCTATGTGGAAGTTTATTCCGTCGATTTCGATATTTTCTCCCTTTTTAGGGAACCTGTCGATCTTTTCGATAATGATTCCTCCGACGGAGTCGAACTCATCGGAGCTTAGGTTTGTGTCGAGCACGTGGTTTAAATCTTCGTAGTTCGTTGAACCATCTACCAAGTATCTCTTGTTGGTAAGTTTTATTATGTCCATATCTTCTTCTTCGTCATACTCGTCGTTTATTTCTCCGACGATCTTTTCCAAGATGTCTTCGATGGTTATCATACCTTCTGTTCCGCCGTACTCATCGCTTACGATGGAAACGGAAATCTTTTTATGGCGCATCTCTGTGAATAGACTGGAAACAGGTTTGTATTCGTAGGTGAAGTTCGCTTCTCTTAAGATATCCTTGTTGTCACGAAGGGTTCCGACAAAGTCCACTGCAAATAGATCCTTTACATAAAGGGTGCCGACGATATTGTCAAGATCCTCGTCATAGACAGGCATCCTAGAGAAATATTCTTCTTTTATAATATTTTTGATATCGTCGTAGGTCGCATCGAGGGAAAGACTTACGATGTCGGTACGAGGAGTCATGATGTCCTTTGCAAAACAGTCTTTAAATCCCATGACATTTTCGATGATTCCCACTTCAGATTTGTCGATGATACCTTCTTCCATTGAAAGGCTGACGAAATCCTTGAGCTCTTCTTCTGTGATGAGAGGTTCGCTGACCTTGCCCACCTTGGTGATGGTAAGCATAAGCCTTGAGATGGCTTCGATAAATAGTACCATCGGTCTTAGAATAAAGTTTGAAAGTTTGATAAACTTAATATTTTTTCTAAGGATCTTCTCAACGGATTGTCTGCCGAGGCGTTTAGGAAGTGATTCTCCCATGACGATAACACAGATTATTGAGATGAGAGCACCTAAGAATTCATAGTAGGTTCCAAAGTTATTAAAAAAATAAATAGACAGAGAAAGCACGCCGATACCATTTGCAAAGTAGTCACCGATTAGAATGGTGGAGTAGGTCTTTGTGTCGGATTTTATATTCTCCCAAAACTTGGTGTTGATACCGTCCTGTTCCATGTTTTTAAGTTTGGAACTGGTCAGGTTTAGTAGGGCGTTTTCGATCAGTGTATATT
>CAMYEJ010000148.1 GCA_947254665.1 uncultured Peptoniphilus sp. | reverse complement strand
ATATCTATGTTATCAACTTGTTTACAAACATCTAAATCTTGATACCATTTCAGAGTAATTTCTTGATTTGGAAAATATGAAATGAGTTTTAGATTATTTTCAATTATTATTTCTTCCATATTATTTAATATTTTTTGTAAAAGTCGGCAGAGGGAAATCCTTCTGCCGATAATTTTTGATTTATTGTATTAATAATTCTTTACAAATTCGTAAAGTGATTTAACTGGTACTCCTGTTGCTCCTTTTGGTAGGTAGCCTTTTTGAGAGTCTCCAAATGCTGGACCTGCTATGTCTAGGTGAACCCATGGTCTTTCTTCTACGAAGTTTTCTAAGAATAATCCTGCGGTGATGGATCCGCCGCCACCTGAAACAGAGTTTAGTAGGTCAGAAATAGTTCCCTTTACTGCTTCTCTATGAACTTCAAAGGTTGGCCATCTCCATACTAATTCTCCAGATTTGTCGAAAGCTTCTGCAATCTTATTATAGTTTTCGTCACAATTTGAAACTGATCCTGTGGTGTACATTCCTAGTCCAACGATACATGCTCCTGTAAGTGTTGCAAGGTCAACTATAACTTTTCCGTCGTACTTAGTAGCTGCATAGTAAAGTGCGTCTGCAAGGGTTAGTCTTCCTTCTGCATCAGTGTTTACAACTTCTATTGTAAGTCCTTTCATTGAACCGATGATGTCTCCGTTTTTATATGCGTCACCAGAGATTAGGTTTTCGCAAGCTGCAACAATTCCAACTACATTTTTCTTAACTTTATTTTTTGCTAGGGCATGGATAGCTCCTATTACTGCTGCTGATCCACCCATGTCTGACTTCATACTTGCCATTGATCCTGCAGGTTTTATTGCGTATCCACCTGCGTCATAGGTAAGTCCTTTTCCAACTAGCATGATTGGTTTTTCATTTGCAACTGGAAGGTATTCCATAATTATAAATTTAGGTTCTTTTTCTGATCCTCTTGCAACTTGAAGGAATGCTTCCATATTTAATGCTTCGATTTCAGATTTTCCTAGAACTTTTACATTTACTCCAAGGTTTCCTAGATCTTCTTTTGCAAAGTTTGCAAGTACTTCTGGATACATGTCGTTTGCTGGAGTGTTTACAAGGTTTCTTGTTACAAATACGCCTTCTAGTACGTTTTTATATTCTTCGACTATATTTTCAAGTCCTTCAGCACCTTCTATAAATACTGTAGTTTCTCTTTCATCTTCATCTTTCTTAAGGTATTTATCGAATTTGTAAGTTGCTTGTAGTGCGCCTTCAACTAGCACTTTAAGCACGTTTTCCTTTTCAAAAGATGAAACTTTTTTAAGAGAGAACTTCATATCTTTTTTGATTTCAATAATTTTTTTAGTTGCTGCGAAGATTGCGCATCTTAGGTGGTCAAGATTACTTTCTTTTCCAATTCCTACGAAGACTCTTTCGTTCTTGTCTGGTCCTAGGATGGTAAAAATATTTCCAAGTTTTGGACTAAAAGATTCCTTTAGGTATCCGAGAGTTTCATCGCATATGTTTAAACCTTCAAAATTTTCTGGAACTAGGACTAATTCTACTCCTTTTCCACTTTCAATTTTAAAATTCATTTGTCTCCTTCTTTCTTTAAATAATATTTATCATCAATAATATTAGTATATCAAAAAAATATTTTCTATTCTATCTTCTTCTAGTTATTCTAGGAATTTACGTACTAATATAAAAATGACAGCTGGATTTAAAACTGCCACTAATTATAAAACTTATTTTTCTATCTTTTCTACCACATCTTTAAGAGAATCTATGATTTCAATATGTTGAGGGCATACTGATTCGCAGTGACCGCATTCTATACATTCAGATGCCTTGCCATTTGATCTCGTCGCCAAGTCATAATTATGTTCGAAGTTTGCTGTTTCGTACATCTTCTTTTGATTTAGAATGGAAATCATACTTGGAATAAGAATATTTTGAGGACATCCTTCAAGACAGTATTCGCAAGTTGTGCAAGGAATCAAGTCAATAGAATTTAAAATTTCTACAACTTTTTCAATTGCTTTTTTCTCTTCATCATTTATTTTTTTTAAATCCTTCATATAGGACAAGTTGTCCTTCATTTCATCAAGGCTTGACATGCCGGAAAGAACCATCTTCACTCCTTCGAATGAGGCTGCAAATCTGATTGCATAACTTGCCATTGAACCACCGTTTAGATCTTCTAATATTTTTCTAGCGTCTTTAGGTAGATTTGCGAGTTTTCCACCTTTGACAGGCTCCATGATAATTATTTCCTTGTTATATTTTCTGCACACATCATAGCAAGCCTTGGACTGTACGATTTTGTCGTCGAAGTCGATATAGTTAAATTGAATTTGCACCATCTCGATTTCTTCATGCTCACTTAAAATCTTATCTAGAAGCTCTGCATTGTCGTGGAAGGACATGCCAATATGTTTTATAAATCCTCTTTTCTTAAGGGATTTAACCACTTCAAATGCTTCGCAGTCCATATATTTTTCGTAATTATTTCTGCTCACAGAGTGGATTAAATAATTGTCGAAATATTCCACACCGCAGGCTTCAAGCTGACTCATGAATAAAGGTTCTATGTCTTGCTTTTTTTCGAAGTACATAGCAGTAAGTTTGTTGGTAAGAATATATTTATCTCTACTATGTCTAGATGAAAGACATTTTTTAGCAGCAACTTCTGAAAAGGTTTTGTGGTATCCGTGGGCTGTGTCGAAGTAGTTAAATCCATTTTCCAAGAAATAATCCACCATTTCACTTACCTTGTTATATAAAATTTCTTCTTTTTCTCCAGTTACTATCTTCGGAAGTCTCATCATCCCAAAGCCAAGTAACTTGTTTCCAAAATTAACACTCATATTACACCTCTTCATTTTCATTTATACCTTTCATCAATTGTAACATGTATAAAATTTAATTCCAAAAGAGATAGATAATAATTTTTATAAATTCCTTTAAGA
>CAMYEJ010000147.1 GCA_947254665.1 uncultured Peptoniphilus sp. | reverse complement strand
ATTCTCTTACTCTATTTTTCATAGTTTCCTCTTTATTAAAAATATTTATCATAGTATTTTCAATATACCAAATGTAAATACATATTTAAATAGATTTTATGGTTATTTCTGTGAATTTGTCTATTATTTGCTATAATTAAGTTAGATATTAAAGGAGGTTATCATGGATAAAATTTTGATTGGTAAGGGAAAAACGGAAAATTATATTCTTTTAAATAAAATTAATAGACATGGTCTTATCAGCGGCGCCACCGGAACGGGCAAGACTGTCACTCTAAAGGTGCTTACGGAAGGTCTTTCTGATGCTGGTGTTCCGACTATTCTAGCTGATGTGAAGGGCGATCTTGCAAATATTTATAAACCTGGTGCGATGAATGACAAATTAAATTCTAGACTTAGTGAACTTGGCATTGCTAATTTTGAGTTTAAAAATTATCCTGTAAACATGTGGGATATATACGGCGAAAAAGGAATTCCCCTAAGGGTTACTGTGTCCGAGATGGGTCCTCTTATGCTCGCAAATATTTTGGAGCTTAACGATACTCAAACCGGAGTTTTAAACATTATTTTTAAAGTTGCAGATAGGGAAGGTCTACTGCTTATCGACTTAAAAGATCTTAAGCAGGTTATAAATTTCGTCGGCGATCACAAGGACGAAATCAGTAAGACCTATGGGAATGTTGCCAGTCAAAGTCTCTCCGCCATTTCTAGGAAGCTTCTCTTCATTGAAGATGCTGGCGGAGATTTATTCTTTGGAGAGCCTGCAATAGACATTGGAGATCTACTTAGAACTGACGCAAGTGGCAAGGGTGTTGTAAATATTTTGAATGCAACGAAACTGATTTCAAATCCACTTCTCTACTCCATGCTTCTACTATATCTTCTATCAGAAATCTATGAAAACTTTCCAGAAGTTGGAGATCTAGACAGACCTAAGCTTGTGTTCTTCTTTGACGAAGCTCACCTGCTATTTAACAACACGCCTAAAGCTTTACAGGACAAGATTATCCAAGTGGTTCGTCTTGTACGTAGTAAGGGTGTGGGAGTATTTTTCATCACTCAAAATCCTCTCGATGTGCCAGAATCAGTTTCATCTCAACTATCAAACAGAATCGTTCATCAACTTAGGGCTTATTCGCCAAAGGAACTTAAGGCGATTAATGCAGTTGCAGACACATTTAGACAGGATGAATCCATGGATATCAAAGAAGAAATAATAAATCTTAGGACAGGTGAAGCCTTGGTTTCATTTGCTGATGAAAGTGGTGCGCCAACTGTGGCTGACAAGGCACTTATCCTTCCACCTCATTCATCCTTTGAAACATTAACCGATGAAGAATATAGAGCCTTGGTTAACTCTTCTCCACTTTACACAAAGTACAAGGATGCAATCGACAGAGAGTCAGCCTACGAAGTTTTGTTAGAAAGAATCGAAAAAGAAAAATTAGAAGCGGAAAAAGAAAAATTAGAAGCGGAAAGACAGAAAGAACTGGAAAGAGCAAAGAAATCCAGTCGCAGCCAAAAGACTTACATCGACAAGGGCATCGACTCAATGCTTGGCACAATTACGAGAACTATCGGTCGAGAAATCGCAAGAGGTCTCCTCGGCTCAATTAAAAAAAGAAGATAACACAAAAAGACTGGTTTAATCCAGTCTTTCTTCGTTATTGTAAATTTTATTAACTTTTCAAATATTTTTCCATTAAAACTAAGTTTACACCTTCAAGTCCATTGAAAACACAAGGAATTATATCTATTTCCTCATATCCTATATATTTATAGATTCTTCTCGCAACTTTATTTTTTTCATTAGTATCAATGCGCAGAAATTTGCAATTATTTTGCAGCGCATATTCTTCATAAAACTTCATAAAAGCTCTGCCATAGCCTTTTCCCTTTTTATTAGGATCGATTACAAGAGTGTGAAATACCATTACTTCCGATGGATTAGCTTTGTATCTCCAATTGGCATTTGCATAAACATCGACTTGGTTCTGATTGATTATTCCGCTACCGATAATAACTCCATCATCTTCAAGCACAAAAAGATCTTCTCTTTTAAGAGCGTCTTCAGAAGTTTTGCGAACAGGATACACTCCCATTTCCCAACCAACATTTGCTTCACCATTTTTCTCTGCCAGATGAATCGCATTGTATATTCTTTCTATTGCATCTATATCACTTGCATTGGCTTTTCTAAAAATCATATTAACCTCTACCTTTTAGTTTTCGCCATTATATATTATTTGTCGAGCAAAAGTCAATGCTCATGAGATTATCCTCGCCATTTTTGTAGATTTGGCGTCAATTAATTTTTATTGGCGAGATTAAAGAAGTTAGCATTGAAAAATTATTATCCAATTCATGTTGATATGATTTTTACTAATATAAAAAAACTCCTAGATTAATCTAGAAGTTTGTTTTTATATTATGGACAGTATAAGAGAAATTACTCAGGTGCGTTTAATTTTATATTTTCTTCAAAACCTGATGGATCTCCATTCTTAGCTTGTTCCATGATTTTGTCGAAATATTCTCTCGTTGCATCATCACATTTGTCTTCTGACATATAAGGCATCATTTTTGCATTTTCTAGTTCTTTTAATGCTTTTTCGGCTCTTGCTGGATCTGTTTTATAAGTGTTTAACCATTCTTTTTCCCATGCTGCTTCCCAATACATGCTTGCTCTTGTATTTCCAAATCCTTTCTCATATTCTGCATCATCTTCTTTTTGGTCGATTTCTTTTGGAACTTCGTAACCTTCTGGCCAATTAAGATTCTTACAAGTTTCTACAAATTCACTTTGTATATCTTCTCTTTTAACCATACCAGTTGAATAATCGGATGCATTTGATTTTTCGCAGGCAGCTAGACCTAGAGCTAGACATCCTATGAGCACTATTGAACCTATTTTTCTTTTTAAATTTGTTTTCATTTTTTTCTCCTTAAGTTGTATTTAGATATCTTTCTTATATCTAGACATAATT
>CAMYEJ010000146.1 GCA_947254665.1 uncultured Peptoniphilus sp. | reverse complement strand
TACCACTGGAATAGCCATAATTCAAATAGCTTATAAAAAAAATTAAACAAATTGAGAAAATAATAATACTTTTTCAAATGCCTTTAAATACATTTAAATACTTGTTATAATACCTAGATGGAGTGATTTTATGATTATAAAAAAGCAGAGAAATATAAATCTGACAGAGGGTTCGATAATGATGGGAATCATTTATTTTACGATTCCACTTCTTTTATCAAACTTTTTACAACAACTTTATAATACGGCGGACCTTATAATCGTAGGTAAATTCGCAGGCAAAAATCCGATGGCAGCAGTAGGAAGCACCGCTCAAGTGAGTTCTCTTCTACTGGGTCTTTTTTTTGGTCTTGCAACGGGAGCCTCAGTAGTCATCAGCCAGACCTATGGAAGCGGCAACAGATTTAAACTTAAAAAATCAATCGTAAATGCCTACGCCATCTCAATCTTTGGCGGATTACTTCTAACCATAGTTGGATATGTGCTTTCCCCATGGATGCTTCGCATAACCCACACACCGGCGGAAATATTTGACGACGCAAATAAATACTTAAGGATATTTTTCTTTGGAATAATTCCGCTCCTCGTTTACAACATGGGTTCAGGAATTCTAAGATCAATGGGAGATTCCAAAAGACCATTTAACTTCCTTGTGGTGGCAGCATTAGTAAATATCGTCCTAGACTTAATATTTATTGCCATATTTAAGATGGGAGTAGCAGGAGCAGGCTGGGCAACTTTAATTGCTCAAGTGGTTTCATCTATCCTAGTCACATATTCATTATTAAAATCAGACCAAATCGGAATAATTAAAAAAGAAGATTTAAAACTAGAAAGAGAAATTCTATTAAATATATTTAATATAGGACTACCGGCAGGGCTTCAATCAGTTATAATTTCATTCTCAAACGTACTTATCCAAGCGAAGCTAAATAAATTTGGACCAGATATAATCGCTGCCTTCTCAGCAGGAGGAAGGATAGACAGCTTTATATTTATGGGGATCATCGCCATCACCATCTCAGCAACCACATTTACGGGACAAAATATCGGTGCGAAGAAGTATCACAGAGTTATCGCCGGCACAAAAGTCGCTATAAATATTACATTGGTTACCACAGCAATCACAAGCATAATAATATTTATATTTGCAACAGATCTTGTAAAACTCTTTAACACAGACCCAGAAGTAGTTAAGTACGGCGCAATATACATGAGGTACCTCTGCTCAACCTACTTTATCTTTGGAGTATCAGAAATCCTAGGAGGAGTAGTAAGAGGCGCAGGCTATGCGATGCCGCCGATGCTTACATCATTGGTATTTATGTGCGGAATAAGAATGATTTGGATCTATGTGGTGCTAAATATTATCTACAAAGTTGAAATAATATTTATGGCATGGCCAGTGACCTGGGTCTTTGCATTTATATCAAACTACATCTACTTCAAGAGAGGTAAGTGGAGAAAAGTGTTAAATCCTGAAGAAGAACTGGGATTGGCAGTTTAGTTAGATTAAAAAGAAATAGATATATTGGAAAAAGCGATTAAGAAATTAGTCGCTTTTTGTTTTGGAAAATTTAAACTTATTTGTAAAAACTTGCTCTTCAGAGGTTATACCCGTTCGACTCACTACGTTCGCTCAGGGTGACTGCAGTTGGGAAGATTGGTTTAGCCTCGAAGCCCTAGAGGAAGATGGTCACCCTGAGCGGAGACGGCTAAGCCGTCGTAGTCGAATGGGTATGGCTTCCGAAGACTCAGTCTATTCAAATAAGTAATAACAAAAATAAAAGCTCCAAGACGATTCCGATTACAGAAACTCAAAAATTCTAAACCACGTCGACCTGCAAATTCGCAACTCGCTACGCTCAAACAGTGCGATTTGCAGACGGTCTCCTTAAGTTTGAATTTTACGAGTTTCTTCCAGACGGAATCTCTTTTGGAGCTTTTTATTTTATGTAGATGTTTAATATAAAAAATATAGTATAACTGTAGCGGAACCTAGAAGGTTCCACTCCAAAAATAAATCTTAATTTATATTGTTGTACTGTTTTCGTCTGATTTTAATTTTACCCGCACAAAATTAAAAGCCTCTCTACAGATAAAGCACAATACAAATTTCGTGAATATAATCTTTAAACTTTGCTATAACCTACCTATGCAACTTTTGTGATTTTCCATGAGGCGTTAAAAAATTTGGGTGTCTGAGCGTAGCGAGTTCCCAAATTTTAGCCGAAATGTGAAAATCACTTCCCTGATAATGCGAGGTGGGTAGAGGGAGCTCGAGGGGCAGTCGAGTTCTGCAAATCAGACTTCACTTCGTTCGTCTTCTTTGGAACTCTTTGCATAAGACCTGCGACGAAATCAAAGATTTCGGCTAGGGCTTTAACAAGGGAGGAAACTGCGAGTCTCGTTCGCAAAACCGTAGGTTTTGTCGGCGAGACGTTAATTTCCGCCCTCTCCCTCGTAAAAGAAAAGTTGAAGGAGAAAGAATAGGGTTAGGTTATGCAAAAGATATTTGTTTAAATTTATTTTAATTTTTGAAATTAATTCATTTGCTTAGATTAGGTCCTCTGAGTTTATACCCGTTCGAAGCCCTTGAGGAAGACAGTCACCCTGAGCGGAGACGGTGGAGTTTTAACGGAACCGTCGTAGTCGAACGGGTATAACCCTGGTGAGGTTAAGTATGGGTGACTGTCGCTGGTGGCCTTAGTAGCCTTCATCTGTGGAAGCTACTAGATTCCGCTACAGGGATAAACAGTAGCGATGGTTTTCCTACGGCTTCGCCTGAGGGAAAATAATATAGCATCAATGTTAATGGAAGCAGATTGCTTCCGCTACAAAGACAAATTATAATCTAATTTTTCTTACGGCTTCGCCTAATTAAAAATAATTTAGTACTAAAGTATTATTAATATATATTTTTTGTTTTTTAACATATCTTTATATAACTTACTGAAATTTCTAAAGATACATGCTATACGTATAGCATCTATTGCAATAAAAAAAT
>CAMYEJ010000145.1 GCA_947254665.1 uncultured Peptoniphilus sp. | reverse complement strand
ATTTATTGGAGGTATTCGAATGAAATTTAATGAAATGACTTATACTAGACCTGACTTTGAAAAATCTAAAAAGAACTACGAAGAACTTTTTAAAAACTTCAAAGATCAAACTCTAGAAGAACAAATTACTACTATCAATGAATGGAATAAACTTTCTGACGACTTTGCTACTAATGCAACTCTATGTTCAGTACGCCATTCAATTGACACAAGAGATGAATTTTACGAAAAGGAAAACGAATATTTTGATGAAGTAGGACCACATTTTTCAAACCTAGCTGTTGAAGCGAATAAAACTATTCTTTCTTCAAAACATCTAGAAGGTTTGAAAAAACATTTTGGACCACATTACTTCGAAATCCTTGAATGCTCACTTGTTATGAAGGAAGAAGCTATTCCATTTATGCAAAAGGAAAATGCTTTGGTTTCTAAGTACAACAAACTTATCGCTTCTGCAAAGATCGACTTTGAAGGCAAGACAAACACTCTTGCTCAAATGGGTCCTTATACTCAAGTTGCAGATAGAAAGACTAGAAAAGAAGCTCACGAAGCGATTACTAAATTCTTCGAAGAAAATGAAGCTGAGTTCGACAAAATCTATGACGACTTAGTAAAAGTTAGAAACGAAATGGCTCTTGCTCTAGGATACAAAAACTATGTAGAACTTCAATACAAATTCCTATATAGAACAGATTATAATTCTGAAGATGTTAAGAGATATAGAGAATACATCTACAAAAACTTCACTCCTCTTGCGGTGAAACTTCGTGAAAAACAAGCTGAAAGAATCGGACTTAAGGGCGACTTCAAGTACTATGACTGGGGATTCTCATTCAAAGAAGGAAATCCAAATCCAATAGGAGATCCTGAGTTTATAGTTAACCAAGCTATAAAAATGTACCACGAACTTTCAAAAGAAACTGGTGAATTTATAGATGTTATGACTGGAATGGAACTTATGGATCTAGTTGCTAAACCAGGTAAACAAGCTGGTGGATACTGCACAGATATTCCAAATTACAAGGTTCCATTTATCTTCTCTAACTTCAACGGAACTCAAGGAGACGTAGAAGTTGTAACCCACGAAGCAGGACATGCTTTCCAAGTTTACAGCTCAAGAAATATGATTGTGCCTGAATATAGATGGCCAACCTATGAAGCTTGCGAAATCCACTCAATGTCTATGGAATTTTTAACATGGCCATGGATGGAACTATTCTTCGGCGAAGCTGTAAATAGATTTAAATATTCACATCTATCTGGAGCTATCGAATTCTTACCATACGGAGTAACTATCGACGAATTCCAACACTTCGTTTATGAAAATCCTGAAGCAACTCCAGAAGAAAGAAAGAAAAAATACCACGAAATTGAAATGAAGTACAGACCAAACGTAGACTACGCAGACAATGAATTCCTAAAGAAAGGAACTTTCTGGTTTAGACAAGGTCACGTGTTCAACACTCCATTCTACTATATCGACTACACCCTTGCACAAGTTTGCGCATTCCAATTCTTAATAAAATCACTTGAAAATAGAGATAAGGCATTCGACGAATACTTAACTCTATGTAAAGCTGGTGGATCAGAATCATTCTTCGGTCTTATGAAGATTGGTAAACTTGAAAACCCTATGGTGGAAGGAACTTTGGAAAAGATAATTCCAAAACTAGAAGAAATTTTAGATTCTATTAAGTTCTAAATATTTTAAAATATAAAGGAAGCTACAGCTTCCTTTTTTTGTGTGTACTAGACACTATTTGGGTAATATATAGATGAATAAATTTTTAATAAAGGATTTGAGGTGAATTATGAAAAATCTAAGAAAAGAAATAATTGTTTCCCTGGTGGTTTTTATCCTGGGAATGATTCTTCTATTCGTATATATTAAACCAGAAGTTGCAAATAAAATGATCAGCGATTTCTTTGAAGGAAAAACAGATATACTTGCACCAGATGGACGTGTGACGGCCCTTGGGCTTTTAAGGAACAATGTTACTGCATCTCTTGTAATGTTTTTAACTGGCATCATACCATTTATATTTTTACCTTTGATTGGTATTTTTGTAAATGGCGCCATAATCGGAGCTTTATTTAAACTATTCTATTCAAATGGAATAAATGTGGTTGCACTATTTATAAGAGGAATCCTTCCCCACGGAATATTTGAAATTCCTGCCCTTGTAATTTCTGCAGCAATGGGTGTTAAACTCTGTTTGACAGTCATTAAAAAGATAAAGCGAAAAGATGTAAGTGTAGTAGAAACATTAAAAGAACTAGGAGTTAAATTTATAACCATAGTAGTTCCACTACTAATAGTTGCAGCATTTGTAGAAGCATATGTAACTCCATCCCTTACCGGCGGAATGGTTCCAAACCTATAATTTAAAAGAATATAAAAATTTGCATTAAAAAAGTGGCTTAGACCACTTTTTATTTTTTTATAAAATTTTTATTTATATCTCTTCTTCATCTTCGTCGAGGCTTAGACCTTCTTCTTCGCTATCTATTTCGTACCTCCACACTACTTTACCTTGTAGCACGTTTGGCTCCCAATATCTATAGTCCACTATATCTCCTTCAACTAGACTGAATTTTTCAACATCATAATCTGAAAGAGTTATAACTAGCGGAAGATTTTGCTTGTAGGTTGAGTCGATATAAAGTGTATTTAAAATCTTATCGTTTTTAACTTCTGCATACTTAACTTCACGTCTATTGTTTTCTTCTGGTTCGTCTAATTTTTCAACTATTTCGTAGCGATACTTAACTCTTCCCGGTTGGAAATTGTATTGAAATATCGGTGTAGCTTTGATCCAATCGCCTTCATCTAGTTCGTTAATTCTTATAAATTTTTCTGGTACATATACTCCGAAATCTTCTATCTCTCCACCTTGTAGTTTAAGTCTTAGTTGTCCTAGACATTCATTGGTAGATCTATTGTGGTAACTAATCTTTTTCTTTTCCGCTTCGTCACTTTCATAAGATTCTTCTTGGTAGTAATTTCTATACAATTC
>CAMYEJ010000144.1 GCA_947254665.1 uncultured Peptoniphilus sp. | reverse complement strand
GTTTTATTATGAATCTTAATTTCAAAACAAAAAATAAAAAAAAACCGATACATTGTATCGGTATTAATTGGTGCGGAAAAGGGGACTTGAACCCCTACGCGAATAGTCGCACATGCCCCTCAAACATGCCTGTCTGCCAATTCCAGCACTTCCGCAAAACATCTTATTTAGTTTACCACTTTTGAATTATTTTTTCAACTAAAATAAAAATCTCCCGCAAAGGGGAGATTTATAATAAATTTTTTCTTTTTTTTCTTCTTCTTGCTGCGAAAAAGATATTCTTTACATTTCTCATTGGAACTTTTCTAAGCGTTTTAAGTGCTTTAAATGCTAGGAATATCATTTTTAGTTTTCTCATCTTCTACCTCTTTTCTTGTGGTGCATGTACCAATCTTCGTCATGAACGTTGCAGTAAAGGGATGGCACATATTGATAGTCATCCGGGTATATGCCTCCGTGATCTTTTGCGTTGTATGGTGGATTTCTTTTGAATAGTATCTTTAGTTCTACATCTTCTTTTGGACAGTATTCTCCTGCGAGTCTGCCTGAAGAGTTACAGATTAGAAGTTTTACATGTCCGTCACAGTATTCTGTAGGCACATTTGTCGCTTCGAAACTTTCCAAGTATCCATCTTGTGCTTCTTCACAAAGTTTTGTACCGAGCTTTCCAGATTTTTCACATATAAATTTTTTAACTATTCCATCAGGTGTTTTGAATTTGTCTGGTAATTCTCCGTCTTGAGCAATCTTTTCTATTTCTTTGTAGAATTTTATAAGATAATCTTTGTCTACATTTACTGCAATCTTTGGTGAGTCGGCTCCAAACCATGTGGTGATTACATAGTCGTTTGTAAATCCGCTTAGCCACATGTCACTTCTATCTTTATTGATACCCATCATCGCCCCTTGGTCATACTTTCTAGCCATAGGTTTTAGTTCGCCACGGGTTACGTTTGTTCTTAGAGCGTCTCTAAGCAGGTGACCAATAGTTTCTTTATAAATTCTCTTACCCTTTGGGTTTGAATTGTCGATTAATGATTCTCCGTTACTATCTATGATTTTAATTATAGCCGTCGGTTCTTTGTAATCGCCGAGTCTTGCTACGGTTAAATAAGCATTAGTCATATCAAAAGGTGAGAAGCCATAGTGCAAATTTCCGAGGCCTAGTCCGTCTAGAGTTTCGTCATTTTTGTTTGGATCTTCTGCTGAGGTTATGAACCTATCATTTTCATTTATAAGTCCGATTAGCTTTAGAGTTTCTACAGACTTTTTAAATCCAACTTCCTTAAGTATTTTAACTGCTGCCACGTTGGAATTATTTTCTAGAGCGAGCCTTCTTGTGAGGAGTCCCTTGTAGCCGGGATATTCATTGGATGGCCACATATTACCATCTACAAACATCGGCACATCGTCAACCACGTCTGAAAGTCTATCTCCTTTAAGTAGAGATGCTAAGTAAACAGAGAATGGTTTCAATAGACTTCCTGGATTTCTTGTGCTGTCATAAGCTCTATTAAATATTTTTTGATTTTTAGATTTTGTGTCAAGCCCGCCTACGATTGCTCTAATATATCCGGTTTCTACATCGGTTATAAGAGATGCAGATTCAGGCTGAGTTATAGGGTTTCTATCTGCATTTATAAACTCGTTTGAAATTATTAGATTATCGTCTACAATTTTGTAAAATGTCGGATTGTCTTTTAAAAATGCGTGATCTATAACGATATAGTCCTTCTGATTTTTAAATGAATTCTCCGGCACCTTTATCTCTTGAATACTATATGTTACAAGGGATTTATCGCTGAATTTATAGGTGTCTACTATGTCGATTTTCTTATCTACTCTTAGAATATTCTTGTTTATAGAAAGGTCGTTGGAATTTGAAATAGAATAGTCTTCCTTTGGTAATTTTAGATTGAAATTTTCATCGAAATATTTGTCATGATTTAGATACACTAAATTTCCTGCAGAGTCGATGATATTTTCGTTTGCATCTATGTTTATTGAAAGACCAATGCTTTCTCCGCCACTTTCTATATATGTCTTTAAATTTTCGTATACATTTTCTAGTTGATTTTGTTTTAACTTGTCGATGGAACTTATGATGTGGTAACCATTGGTAAGTAGTTTGTATTCAGCTTCATCTGCAGATACATTGTAGAGTTTCATAAGCTCTCTTGTCGCTTGAGCCTTTATAAAGTCAGTGGAGTAACTACTCATTTGATGGTATTTTTTAATCCCTGGCTTGATTGAGCCAACTATATCGAAATTTAAAGCATCTTTATATTCTGCTTCGGTTATCTTTCCAAGGTCCAACATTTTTTTAAGTACAATTTTCTGTCTTTCAAATGCCTTATCATTTAAAACTATATTGTATTCTATACCGTCTATTACTGTAGTTCCAACTAATTTATTTTTATCCTTGTCAAAATTATCTGCAGTGAGCCTCTTAACTGGAGGGTATTCCACTGGAGATTTTGCAATTCCTGCCAAGAGGGCAGCTTGAGCAAGGTTTATATCTTTTGCGTGTTTAGAAAAATATGATTGGGATGCAGCTTCAACTCCGAATGCTCCTTGTCCAAGGTCGATTCTATTTAAATATCCTTCCAAAATTTCTGGTTTAGATAAAACAGATTCAACTCGAAGTGCAAGATAAGCTTCTCTAATCTTTCTAGTGAGAGTCTTTTCGTTTGTTAAGTAAACATTCTTAACCAGCTGTTGGGTGATGGTTGAACCACCACGCACTAGATTTCTACTCTTTATATTTGTTAATGTCGCCCCTGCAATAGATTTTAAATCTATGCCGTGGTGAGTATAAAACCTTTGGTCTTCTATGGATACAAATGCATCTTGCAAGACTTTTGGAATTTCATCTATGGATAGAATGGTCCGATACTGTTTTGCATCAATCTTTTCTAGGAGTTCGCCCTTTTCATCATAGATATATGAGGTCTGTTCAAAACTCGAAGACAGATTTTTCAAATTGGTAGGAGGAGATTTCTTTATAATTGAATAAAAAACTGTAGCAAAAATAGTACCTATAGTTATTAATAGTATAAGTATAGAT
>CAMYEJ010000143.1 GCA_947254665.1 uncultured Peptoniphilus sp. | reverse complement strand
GATTTATCCTGTTACTAAATTAAAATTTATGTGCTCAAATATATGTATCTTATGAGATGGATTTATGGATTTTATGCCACCTAAAGGTTACGAAACATAAACAAACCTTTAAATATAGCGATATTTATTATATAATATTTACAAGATACGAAGGAGGCATTGATGGATATTTTTCAAACACTTCCCACAACTATTAATCTTGATCCAGAAGAAGATTTTCAGATTGTAAGAGCAGAGCTTCTCCACGGAGAAAAAATGTATCTTGCAATTGATGTTTTAAATATATATAAAAATGCGGTAGCAGGTGTAGTTTTTCAAGTAAGATTCAAAGATGCAGGGGACAACTATCTCTTCGGCGGTTTGGAGTGGCTATTTCAAACTCAAGGGATGAAGGCTCTTCCAAACATCGTCTACTACATAAAACCTTTTTTACTTGATGAAAGATTTTATGATGCAAGATCGGTGGAGATTAGAATAGAGAGCATAACCTTTGATGATGGCAAGACTTCTAAATTCGCAGCTGAAAATAAAAAGAGCTTTATACTCCCTGTTATCACAGGCGAAAAACTTAAGAAGATCGGAGATATTTTAGGTAAAGAAATCACCACTTATGGCGAAAACACCGTCAATGGTTGGAGATGCGTCTGTGGTTTTACAAATACAAAAGAGGATGAGGAGTGCAGAAATTGCAACAGAAACAAAAACTTTGTCCTAAATAATTTGACAGAGCCGCTAATAAATCTAAAACTTATGTCCATGCTCACAGAAGATGAGATCGCACAAGGATTAGAAGGAGAAAACATAAGTGCCACATATACACAGACTCAGCTTACCAAGGTGGCACCGAATCCAGAAGTTGTAGAACTTGAAAGGGTAAATGAAGAGCCTGAGGGAATAAATTACAAGAAACCGAGTATATTTTTAAGAATCTTTAAGACTACATTCAAAGTGCTTCTAATTGCTTTGCTTATAGTTGCTATTGCATTTGTAGGTGGCAAGTACTACGGTTTTCAAAAGAATGCAAAGACCCTAGAGAAGGCTAATGAATTAGTCATGGAAGGCAAGTATGAAGATGCCTTAAAGGAATATGAAAAGATAAATAAAAAGTTCAAGAGAGAAGAAGTTGAAACCCAGGTTTCAAACGTCAAAGAACTTATAAAGAGCAAGAATCTTTTCGACGAAGGAAACGACAGCATCTTAAAAGGCAATTACCTTGAAGCTGCGAAAAAATTTAAACAAGTAAGCGAAAAAGACGAAGAACATTTCAAGGAAGCTCAAGATAAAATACTAGATCTTGAAAGAATATTTTTAGACAAGGCAGAAGCTTTGGAAGATGAAGGCAAGGTCAAAGAAGCGATAAAGACTTTGGAAGATTTCCTTGCTGTGGTACCAGACTCTGCAAATGCAACGACTATTCTCATGAAATTACAGGCTAACGCTACGGATAATATAGAACCGATTAGCTTAAACCCTGAAGGTTCAGAGGATAAAGATGCAGATGAAAAGGAAAAAAAGGAAGAAGTGGACAAGAGCAGGGCAGATCTATCAAACGAAGCCAAATCACTTCTAAATACCTACCAAAAGGTTAAGATTGGAAAGGCAAATCTAAGGAAGGGACCTTCTTTGGATTCGGAAATAGTACAAGTTTTAAATTCAAATACAGATTTATATATTAAAGATACCAAGTTGGAATCAGACAAAAGAGTTTGGTGCTTCGTAGAGGCGAAGGACGAAAATGGAAAAACTTTTGAGGGTTGGATTTCAAACAAGGCAATGGAGTGAGATTATGAAATATTTAAAAGTTGAAGTATATATTCCAGAAGATTTTGAAGCTAAGCTTGTAAATGAGCTTAATGAACATGGATATTTAAATTACAATAATTACGACTACGTATACGCAAGCTGCAAAGTTTTCGGTCACTTCAGACCTAAGGAAGGTGCAGATCCATACGTTGGGAGGATTGGAGAAATATCTAAGATTGAAGAAATAAAAATCGAGTTTAGAATAGAGAGCACAGAAAGGGAAAATGTGGAAAATTTGATCACACTTATCCATCCTTACGAAGAACCGGTGATCTATTTTACAGGAATATAGGAGGTTAAATGCTTAGAATAGGACCGCATGTTTCATATTCAAAGGGATTTTTAAATATGGGAGAGACTGCAAAATCCATAGGAGCAAGTACTTTTCAATATTTTATGAGAAATCCTAGAGGAGCTAGAGCAAAGGCAATCGACGAAAAAGATTTAGAAGATTTTAAAAAATTTATGGAAGAAAATAATATGGGACCGATCCTAACCCATGCGCCTTACACCATGAATCTTGCATCGAAGACGGAAAGGACCAGAGAGATAGCCCATATAATTTTGGAAGACGATCTTAAAAAGATGGAGTTACTTCCAGGAAATCTCTACAATCTTCACCCAGGATCTCACGTAGGTCAAGGGGTTGAAGAAGGCACAAGACTTATAGTAGAAGCTTTGGATAGCGTGCTTTGGGACGGCATGAATACCAAGGTACTTCTTGAAACCATGGCAGGCAAGGGAACAGAAATTGGAAGAAGTTTCGAAGAGTTACAAAATATTATATCTTCATCTAAGTACGGAGATAATATCTATGTATGTCTCGACACATGCCATATCTTTGAAGCAGGATACGATATTGTAAATGATTTGGATGGAGTGCTTGAAGAATTTGACAGAGTACTTGGTCTTGATAAATTACAGGCGATTCACCTAAACGATTCAAAAAATCCATTGGGAGCGAGAAAAGATCGCCACGAAAAGATTGGCGAAGGCTCACTAGGAATAGAAACATTTGAAAGAATTGTAAATCATCCAGTGCTTCAAAATATTCCAATGTATCTTGAAACTCCAAACGAATTAGATGGATATGAACATGAGATTAAGATTTTAAGAGAATTAGTAAGATAAATTTGAAATAAATTAACAATAAAATTAGCAAAAGGCATCGAAATCGATGCCTTTTTTCATTGGATTAAAAGTATTTTAAAAACTGTTGAGGTTGATATTTAAGGTGACCCCATAAAGTTGGACCTACTATCAGAGTAAGCATTATGCTTATTCTGGTATTTCTTTGTC
>CAMYEJ010000142.1 GCA_947254665.1 uncultured Peptoniphilus sp. | reverse complement strand
AAAAGTTTCTGGTAACAATATAGATGAACATTAGAAAATTTCCAAAGAAAAAGAAAAAAGAAAAAATAATTTACAATTTGAAAAATAAATAAGAAAAAATTTGCAATTGATAAATTAGCTAGTATATTAAAAAACAGCTAGTTAAGGCTAGTGATATATTTAAGCTAATAAGAGTTTCAAATCATGCAAAAAATGCTGATAAAACACTTGATTTATTAAGCTTTTTGATGTATCATATATAAGTGCTGTGAAGTGAGATGTTGCTTGTTTCTTAGGCCAAGGAAATAAGGAAACTTTCACCTAGCAAGTTTAGGAATAATCCTAAGCGATTTCCAAATTATTATCAAACGCCCGGGTGGGCGTAAAGAAAGAGAGAGGAAAAATGGCTAATCAAAAGATAAGAATTAGACTAAGAGCATACGATCACGAAGTAATCGATAGCTCAGCAGAAAAAATCGTAGAAGCGGTTAAAAGATCCGGAGCTGAAGTAAGTGGACCAATTCCATTACCAACTGAGATAGAAAAAATTACTATCTTGAGAGCGGTTCACAAATACAAAGACTCAAGAGAACAGTTTGAACAAAGAACACACAAAAGATTAATCGACATCATAGGTCCTAATGCAAAGACATTAGATTCACTTAAAAAACTAAACCTACCTGCAGGTGTCGACATCGAAATTAAGCTATAACTGTAATTAGGATGATTGAAGATAATCTAGTCAATAGGATTTGACAGATCATCAATCCGCTGTAATTAAGGAGGTACTCAGTGAAGAGTATATTTACAACAAAAGTAGGCATGACTCAAGTCATCGACGAAGATGGAGTTATTACTCCTGTTACTGTCCTAAAAGCTGACGAAAATGTAGTTGTACAAGTTAAAACAGTAGAAACTGATGGTTACAACGCTATCCAAGTTGGTTACATGGACAAAAAAGAAAAGAATGTAACAAAACCAGTAAGAGAACACTTTAAAAAGGCTAACGCAAGCACAAAGAGATACCTAAGAGAAGTTAATTTCGGAGATGAAACTCCAGAATTAAATCTTGGCGATATTATCACAGTTGAACAATTTGAAGCTGGAGATATCGTAGATGTAGTTGCTACAAGCAAGGGTAAGGGAACTCAAGGTGCTATCAAGAGATGGAACTACGGAAGAGGTCCAGCAAGCCACGGTTCAAAATCACACAGAGTTGCAGGTGCAAGAGCTGCAGGTTCTGACCCAGCAAGAGTTTTCAAAGGTAGAAAAGGTTCAGGAAAGATGGGTAATGAAAGAGTTACTATCCAAAACATTGAAATTGTTAAAGTAAGTGTTGAAGATAACTACATCTTAGTTAAAGGTGGAGTTCCAGGACCTAAGGGCGGACTTGTTCAAATTAAACAAGCTATAAAAGCCTAATTAAGGAGGAATAAATGCCTAAAGTAGATATTTTAAACATTAAGGGAGAAAATGTTGGTTCTTTAGAGCTAAACGAAACTCTATTTAATACAGAAATAAGCGAACATGCCGTTTATGAAGTAGTTAAAAACCAACTAGCAAATAAAAGACAAGGTACACAATCTGCGAAAACTCGTTCAGAAGTTCGTGGTGGTGGACGTAAACCATTTAGACAAAAGGGAACAGGACGTGCCCGTCAAGGTTCAATCAGAGCTCCTCACTACACAGGCGGTGGAGTTGTATTTGCACCAAAGCCAAGAGATTATAGTTACAAAGTTCCAAAGAAACTAAGAAGAAAAGCATTATATTCAGTTCTTACATCAAAGCTTAACGACAATGAATTAGTAGTTCTTGATAGCCTAAGCTTAGAAAACGCTAAAACAAAAGAAGCTGTTAAAGTTCTTGAAGCAGTAAATGCTGGTAAGAAAGCATATGTAGTTACAGCTGAAAATGACACACTAGTATATAGATCATTTAGAAATATCGAAGGAGTAGATGTCGCAGCTGCAAGCCTAATCAATGTTTATGACTTAGTTAGACACAACAAGTTAGTTATCACAAAGGATGCGATTGCTAAGCTTGAGGAGGTATTTATCTAATGAAATCACCTTACGAAATAATCAAAAGACCAATAATCACAGAAAAAAGCATGGAAATGCTTGACAGTAACAAATACACTTTTGAAGTAGACAAGAATGCAAACAAACCAGAAATCAAAGCTGCAATAGAAGCTATTTTTGACGGAGTTAAAGTTAAAAAAGTAAGAACTATGAACTTTACTGGAAAATCTGTAAGAACAAGATACGGATATGGTAAAAGAGCTGACTGGAAAAAAGCTATCGTAACATTAACAGAAGATAGTGCAGATATTGAATACTTCGATGGACTATAAGGAGGGTTTAAATGGCTATTAGAAAATTAAAACCAACTTCAAACGGTCATAGAAATATGTCTGTTTCAACATTCGAAGAAATTACTACAGACAGACCAGAAAAAAGTCTTACAGTTGATCTAAAATCAAAGGGTGGTAGAAACAACACAGGTAGGACAACAGTTAGATTCCGTGGTGGCGGAGTTAAGAGAAGATACAGAATAATCGACTTTAAAAGAGATAAAGACAATATTCCAGCTAGAGTTAAAACTATAGAATACGATCCAAATAGATCAGCAAACATTGCCCTAGTTGCTTATGCTGATGGTGAAAAGAGATATATCCTTGCTCCAAAGGGACTAAAAGTTGGAGATGTTATTGAATCAGGAAGTGAAGCTGATATCAAAGCAGGTAACGCTCTAGAATTAAAAGATATTCCAGTAGGTACAACAATCCACAACATCGAGCTTAGAGCAGGTCGTGGTGCAGTACTTGTAAGAAGTGCAGGAGTTGGAGCTCAACTTATGGCTAAAGAAGGAAACTTCGCAACACTTAGACTTCCATCAGGTGAAATGAGAATGATCCACCTAAACTGCAAGGCTACAATCGGAGTTGTAGGAAATGCTGAACACGAACTTATTAGAATTGGTAAGGCTGGTAAGAGCAGATATCTAGGTAGAAGACCTCACGTAAGAGGATCTGTAATGAACCCTGTTGACCATCCACATGGTGGTGGTGAAGGTAGAACACCAATTGGTAGACCAGCACCAATGACACCATGGGGTAAAAAAGCTATCGGTGTTAAGACAA
>CAMYEJ010000141.1 GCA_947254665.1 uncultured Peptoniphilus sp. | reverse complement strand
TTCTAATATCATGTGAAAATAAAACTGATGTCGGAGCGGAAAATAACACGAATCCAAAAGAAACTACCATGTCCAACATGAGTTCTAAAGAGAGTTTAGGAGAAGTTACAGAAACTCTTAAAAAATATTTAAAAGAGAAAGATGTAGATCAGTTTGCTTCTCTTGTAGAAGATTATAACGAAACAATCGAAAATACGTCCTTACATGGAGAATTTAAGCCAGAAATAAATCCAGAATATGATTTTGAAAAAATAGATAAGCTCTGGACTTCGAAAAAGGGTGAATTTATCGGCACAAATTGTAGAATAAATACATTTGTACTTTTAAAGAACGGTATTGGTTCTAAAAATATCCCATACGATAACGAAGATCTAGCCTTCGATATGAGTGCTATTGATAATAGCAAAATCTTAAATGATTCTGAAAAAGAAAATTTCTATAGTATATTTTCCAAGATAAAGACAGAAAAGACCAAGGATTATAAAGTTCATGGAAAGAAAATGGAAGAACATCTATCCAATTTCAATTTAAATTTTAGCGATAATATTTCCATGGTTTCTGTGGTAATTCACGATGATTTGGATTACGATTCACTATTTATTGGTCACGTTGGAGTGCTCGCTAAAGAAAATGATCACTACCTTTGGATTGAAAAAATAAGTTTCCAAGAACCTTACCAAGCTATCAAGTTTGCTACAAAAGAAGATTGTTTTAAATATCTTTACGATAAGTACAAGGACTACAAATCTGAAACCACTTCCCATCCATTTATAATGGAAAATGACAAATTAGTCGAGCTTGATGAATATAAAAATTAAATTTTAAATCAAAAAATACCATCACTTAATCAGTGATGGTATTTTTGTATTACTTATTCATCCGTGTCCATCCACAATAAGACCTTTTACATTTTGGACAGTACCAAGCGTCCTGCTCTCTTGTTGTGGTTGAAATTGAAACAGTCTCTCTCGTAAAGAAACCAGCAATTCCGTGGGTAGAATCTACTGGTGAAACTTCTCTAAGTATGAATCCACTTTTTCTATAATTGTATTTTTAGCATCCTGAGCCCATACTGGATAGATGTTTCTTTCCATTGCGATTATTAAAGTAACAAAGGGTGCTATTGTCTTTTCTAAATTTAACAATTGATAATCAATACCACCATATTCATCAATGAATAATTGCTTATTTTCTTCAGAGAACCAATAAGTAACATTCAAGATATCCGATATATAGGAACCTTTGCCGAGCATATTGTAATCAAACATAAATGCTTTACTTTCATCTATGCTAACCACCATGTTCGTATAATAGAAATCTTGATAGATAAGAGTCTTCTCAGCATTTCTCATTTTCTCAGAAATGCTAGGATAATAACTCATAAAGTTTATAAACGATTTTTCATTAGATAAATCAAATTTGTTAGCCATTTTATATAAATTAAATTCAGTTAAATAATCCCATTCAGAATATAAATTATTACCATTAACATACTTTACGCCATTTTTATGAAGGAGTTTATACCATCTTGCCAACGCTCTAATAATATTTTTATTTTCAAAATCTTCTTTCTGCCCTAAACGAAAATGAGTTGATTCATTAATGTTTTCAAGAAGAATCGAAGTTTGGGTACTGCCATATACATCAATTGTCGAAATGTTTAAAGTTTTAAGAGTTTCATAATAACTGATCTCTCTGCGAAATTCTTCAGTATAGAAATATTTTAGTATATATGAATGATTTGGTGACTCCACTCGGTATACACCAATCCCATCTTTTTCTCTAATGAGATGAACTTTAGTATTTTCTAATTGGTATTCTTTTAATTCTTCTATTATTTCTTTTTTTAACATTAATCCTCTCAATATCCTTTTCCAATAAATCATTTAAAACTTTCATTTGTCTACTTAATTAGGTGTAATCACACCCTAATTTTTCATTTTTTTCTAGTAGAGGTCCTGAAACCCAGTATCCATCGTTACTATTTGCCTCTATCACTATTATGACACGAAACCCCGTTTTTTTCTCCTATTTTACAAATGCGGTGCACTCTAAATCTCTCACATCTGTAAGACCGTTCTTTTTATAGTAAGAAGTGGTTTGTTCACAGTCTTCAGTGAGAAGCACCACCTGTCTAATATCCTTGTATTCTTCTAGAATAAGCTTAATAAGTTTGCTGCCTATTTTCTTTCCTTGATATCTATTTAAAATTAAAATATCTTGAATGTAGATGATGGTGTATCCATCTCCAACCACACGGGCAAGACCAATGAGTGAATCTTCATCCCAAACAGTCCAAACTTTTAAAGAATGATCAATTCCATTCAAAAGTTCTTCCGGATTGTCCGTATATGCAGTCCAACCAACGTCATCATATAGTTTTAAAATAGCATCCTTTTCAGGAATGCAGTCTTCTTTAAATATTATATTCATATAAACCCCTTTGATTAATAATTATTATTTACGTTAAATCTCCTCAACTACAGTCACCATGAAGATTGCCCTTTCCAACTGCAGTCATCCATCCTTGACCACACCACGGTTATACCCATTCGACTACGACGGCACCGCTGCGCTTAACCGTCTTTGCTCAGGGTGACTGTCTTCCTTTGGGATTATTCACGAGACAACCTTCCCAACTGCAGTCATCCTGAGCCAAAGAGCCGAAGGCTCTGAAGTCGAACGGGTATAACCTCTGTGGACCTAGTCTTTGCAATTAAAATCATAATTGCTTAATCCCACCAAGATTAGATCCCTCGAATCGAAACCTTCGATTTCTCCCTCGGGATGACCCTGCAGAGTTTAAATCCTCACATAAATTTCCATTCACCCATTTTTATACTGGTGGAGCCTCTCGGCTGTGGAAGCAAAATGCTTCCGCTACAAAGACAAATCGTAATCTATATTGTTGCACGGCTGCGCCTAATTTAAGATAATTTAGCTCCAAGGTTAATGGAAGCTGGTAGCTTCCGCTACAAAAGTAAATAATTCATTAAGTACCTTTAATTCCAAATTCAAAACCTTCCACCGGACTAGCCCATAGAATTCTTAATCACAATCCTTCGACAGATACAAACTGTGCCACCACAGGTGATTTTTGCTTTCGGCGTTAAAAAATTTTCCACTGTCTGAGCGTAGCGAGTTT
>CAMYEJ010000140.1 GCA_947254665.1 uncultured Peptoniphilus sp. | reverse complement strand
CATGAAGGCAAGATTGCATACATTCTTTAGTCTCCATTTTTGATAACAGTCTGCTTGAATTCTTTTGCTTCTCTATCGTAATAGACCGAATTCCATAAGTCGTTAAATTCTTTTTCGGTTATCATATTTATACCCATCTTTTTGAAATCTTCCAATTCGCAATTTGTATCCAGCCAATAACCATAATTTCTATCGTCTGGCATTTTTACAATAATCCTACCATCTTTAGCAAATCCAATTTCTCTGTTTGCAATATGATTTACCACATCGTCATATTCAATAAACCATAGAGTAACATCCTCTATTTTATCATCAAAATCAGGATTTGCACTGAGTGGAACGATCATCTTATGCAGCAAACGACACCATAAGCTTCGTTTTGTTTTATTGTTCTGCTTTTTTTCTGATGACCACTTTAAAATAAAATATTTCATAAATTTGTACTACTTAATATTTAACGAAACCAATGCCATGAGTCTTCATCATTTAATCGCCATTTATAATGAATATGTCCTGGATCAGCAGTGCGCCAATTGTCATAAGGAAATTTTGTATTTCCCAAATTTTGATTTATGTTTCTTAAAGTAGGATTACCTATCTTTTTTGTGTAATATGGTGATGCCCCCCAGAGAAGAGATTTTGTTTGAAAGTCTCCACTCTTAGAATAAGAATTTCCTAACCTAACCCATTGCTTCCATCCTCCCGTTTCATACTTTAATACAGTCCAAAATCCTTGAAATGCTCCTTCTATTACAGATCTTCCAAACAAAAATGTTTACCGGACAGCAATAGTCTGATTATATCTGCGGGATATCCTCCATAGAGTCTACGGAAGGAATATGGCAAATTTCAGAATCATCTACCTTCCAAAAATCTAATTCATAGAGCGTATCATTAGAATCTATTAAAAGATAAACCGCTACTTCAACATTATCAACATCATGAAACTTGCAACATGAAAGAACTCTACTTTGTCTTCGAGTATATTTCTGGTTATTTTTAAAAAGCCCAATACTGCCTATTTTCTCTTTTGTGAGAGGATAAGCGATAAATTTATTTTCCCAATTACTTTCTAATTGGAATTGAGCTTTGGACGCTAGAAAGGCAATAAGAGCTACTTCCTCAGGAAAAATTTTTCTTTTATATTCCATGAATCCGACCTATATTATAAATATATTCACCATTCTCCAACCTTTTGAATACAGTATATTGAAGTTTGTTACCTGACACATTTATTATTCTATTCACTGGTTTACCTACAGGAATATTACCTATACGTTTCAAATCATTTATAACGGAACTTCGCACCATGTTTCTGTTAAGACCCATATCATCCATATGTCTAAATGTATGATACACTTGGTTAGGGTTATTACCAAATTGAACTGTTCTATTTTGCAATTTGCTAAATTCGTGGAATAAACCCAATCCGCTTTCTATCATGCCTGTCACGCCATTTGCTATTGCTATTCCAGAGAACAGAAAATAAAACTCTGGATACACTGGTTCTAAAGGCTTTTCATGAGGGACATTATTCTTTCCAAGAACTACTACTTCTTTTAATTTTACAACACGTTTTTTAGGACCACCGGACAAATAGTCAGAGTACTCAGAATAATCATTTTCTCCATTTATATTCTCATTGTGCATTGCATGATTAAAAAGTCCTATGGTCATCCCCTGCATTGCTCCCTGCAGGAAATCTCCTCCTGTAGCCCATGCAACGATTCCACCCATTGCCGTAGTGGAAGCTACCATAAGTCCAGAGTTTAAATTTATGCTTTTTGCATAAGACCCTATTCCTGAAGAAGCTGCTCCTGAAATTAATCCATTCCAGAAATTATCTCCATTTAAAGCATTAAAGACACCACTAGATAAGCCATGCGCACCAGCTCTCAACAGTTCATGTCCAAAAGTTCCAACGCCATTAAAAATTGAGCCTATTCCATAAGTAGCGGCAGCACTAGCTGCACCTAATAAAGCCCCTTTCCATATGGGCTTGTCTGACATAGCTGCATTCATGACACCCATCATTGCGCCCATTGCAGTTATTGCGATAAAATCGTCAAGGACAAATACATCACCACTAGGATCGGCATATTTGAGAGGATTATTCAGACAATAACTATAGCTGTTATAGTTCTGACTATTGTCTCCTTCCTGTATGTATTTATCAGGGCTTAGGAATCGGCCGAGTACAGGATCATAGACACGACCGTTCATATTGATGAGGTTGAACTCATTCAGCATCTCATGCCCACCATAACCTCTGATAAGGCCGATAGTATTGACAGACACAGTTTGCTTGCCCCATGCATCATACTCTGCTGAGAACACCTTGCTGCCATTTTCATCAACTACAGACAAGATACTACCTAAGTTGTCCTTAAACGACTGATAGGCATGGAAAGTTCCATCCTGTCGGACAACAATGACATCACCATCCAGATAATAGAATTCGCGAGTGACACCATTAGCAACGACCTTCTCGTAATCGCCCATATAGGTAACTTTACGCAGAATCGTATTACCTTGCTTCAAAATACTAAAGCAACGTTCAAGATTTGGACCATAATCAATGGTCATAACCTTATTATTTTCCTGAAGTGACGAAATTTTGTTGAGGTCATTAAATTGAGTTATGCAAGCCTGTGTAGAAATAAGATTATCTGTATTATCTACCGATGCTACCGCATGAGGACGCTCTGCATTATAATAGTACTGACCTATACCTGTCTTGGAAGTGATATTACCATTATCGGCATATTTGATATGCATCGTCTCTATGCCACAAACTTTAACAGATATCAATCGATCAAGATTATCATAACCAAATGTTTCCTCTAGATTATCATAACCAAATGTTTCCTCTAGAAGAGGATTATGACTACGTGAAAGTAAGTTACCAGTAGCTCCCTCATAATTCATCTTAAACTGATCGAGGACGGTACTTCCATTCTTCAGAACAATATCGCTCTTAAAGCCTCGAGAATCGAGTGCAACCGTTGTCGTATATTTGTTTAAAAACGATGTTTTGGTTTCTAACCCATCATAACTGTCAACTTGATATACTATCTTATCATTTGCTGTAGTCTGAATCTTATTTCCGTACTCGTCGTATTTATATTTTACAACAAGGTTACCAGGATAAGTAGTCTGTATTAATTGATTCTTTGCATTATGGTGTGTTCTATTAATTCATAAAGACGAGTGGAAGCCGTTCCGTTATAATC
>CAMYEJ010000139.1 GCA_947254665.1 uncultured Peptoniphilus sp. | reverse complement strand
TCTAAAGAACAAAGAATACTTTTCCCTTCGCAGAGCTATAAATGCATCTGGGGTTATAATCCACACAAATCTAGGTAGATCAATCGTTCCGCAGTTTGCATTAGATAGGATAGAACAGGTTTCAAAAGGATATATGAACCTGGAATATAATATTGAAAAAGGCGAAAGAGGATCCCGTTACGACCACCTAAGAAAGATTGTCTGTGAACTTACCGGTGCAGAGGATGCTCTCCTTGTAAATAACAACGCGGCAGCAGTATTTCTTATGCTAAATACATTCTGTCAAGGTAGTGAAGTCATAGTTTCTCGTGGAGAACTCGTTGAGATCGGAGAGTCCTTTAGAATTAATGAAATCATGGGTAGGTCAGGTGCCATTTTAAAAGAAGTTGGTTCCACAAACAGGACCCACCTATACGATTATGAAAACGCAGTCACAGAGAATACAAAGGCTCTTATGAAGGTGCACCCTTCCGACTATAAAGTCGTAGGATTTACAAAAGAAGTTACCGCTTCTGAATTGAAAGGTCTCGCAAAAGAAAATGACCTACTTATATTAGAAGACTTAGGCTCTGGTTCACTTATAAATATGTCCAAGTATGGTCTATCTGATGAAAGAACCGTAAAAGATTCTATAAGAGAAGGAGTTGACCTCGTTTCATTTAGCTGCGACAAACTCCTCGGCTCTGTCCAAGGCGGAATCATCGTTGGAAGACGCGAATTAATTGCTAAAATTAGAAAGAACCAACTTCTTCGTGCATTTAGAGTTGGCAAACTAACCATTATGGCTCTTGAGGCTACCATGGTTAAATTCCTAGACGAAGATGTGGCTATAAGAGAGATTCCAACACTTCGTATGATTGCAAAGACTAAGGAAGAGATTTTTAAATCTGCAGAAGAACTTAAAAAAGTTGCTAAAGAAGCTCTACCAAATTTTGAAATAGAAATTGAAGAGTGCAACTCCAAAGTCGGCGGTGGAACCTATCCTGTGGATACACTTCCTTCCTATGCGGTAAGTTTTAAAACAGATGACATAATGAAGTTTGAATCATACCTTAGACTTTCAAGACACCACATTATCGCAACCGTAAGGGATAATAAGCTATACATGGACCTTAGATGCATCCAAGACGATGAAATATCAATGATAGAAGAAATACTTAAGGAGTATAAAAATTGAGACATATAATAATCGGTACTTCCGGTCACATCGACCACGGAAAGACCACGCTTATAAAGGCTCTAACTGGGACAAGTACAGATAAATTAAAGGAAGAACAACAAAGAGGTATCTCTATAAACTTAGGCTTTACCTACTTCGATCTTCCAAGCGGACTAAGGGCAGGAATAATAGACGTGCCGGGTCACGAAAGATTCGTAAAGAATATGCTCTCTGGAGTTGTCGGCATGGATCTAGTGCTTCTAATAATCGCAGCAGACGATGGTGTCATGCCACAGACTATTGAACACGCAGATATCCTAGAATTCATGGGAGTTGAAAATCTAATATTTGTCGTAACCAAGACTGGAATGGTTGAGCCGGATATGCTTAACCTAGTCATCTCAGATATAAGAGAAAATTTCAAACATTCTCGTTTCAAAGATTCTAAAATAATCCCTGTAGACTCTCTTTCAAGAGATGGAATAGATAATCTAGTAGCAGAAATAAATAAAATGGTTCAGGATATTCCAGATGTAGATCTCCATAAATCAGCGAGACTTAACGTGGATAGATCATTCTCACTAAAGGGAATCGGAACCATCGTTACCGGTACATTAATAGAAGGAAAGATTACAAAGGACACACCTCTTACCCTTTACCCTTCAGAAAAAGAAGTGAAAGTAAGATCCATCGAAGTTCACGATACTCCAGCGGAAGAAGCAGTAAAAGGTCAAAGGACCGCCCTTAATATAATAAATTTAAAGAAGGACGAAATAGAAAGAGGAATGGTAATTGCAAAGACCGGCTCTCTTACTAAGACATCACTAATAGATGTAAAACTTTCCACCTCCACCCATCAAGATGTAACATTGAAACATTTTACAAGGGTGAGACTCTTCCACGGAACCAAGGAAATAATGGCGAGGGTCATCCCACTAGATAAAAAAGAAATCGCACCGGGAGAAACCCAAGTAGTACAACTTCGACTAGAAGAAGAAATCTACGCAAAGATAGGCGATCCATTCGTAATACGTCTCTTCTCTCCAATGGTTACAGTAGGCGGCGGAATAATCCTAGAAACATTTACCAAAAGACACACATTTTCAGATAAAACCTACTTAGAAGAATTGAAGAAGAAGGAACTAGATCCAGAATACATCATAATCTCCTACTTAAAAGAACACGGATACAAAGGTGTAAGCTACGAAGATATCTACTCCTACATCGGATACGAAGAAAATTATCTTAAAAAGATTCTAGAAGAAATGATAAAATCCAAAGAAATTTTCTATATAGGCGGAGTATATGTAGATAAAGAAATGCTACTAGAGTTTAGAGACGAACTCCAAGAAACCTTGACCGAATACCACAAAGAAAATCCATTTGAAAAAGGAATAAACAAAGAAGTTTTGAGAGCGAAATTAAAATATCCACTCTCAACCAAGTTCTTCGCAGACATCACATCAACAGAAATCATTGAAAAAATACTAAACGTAGACAAGACCATGGTGTCATTAAAAGGTACGAAGACCGAACTCAAAGGAATGGAAAAAGAAGATTTCGAAAGAGTAATGAAGATAATAAAAGACGAAGAACCAGGACTATTAAAAGAACAGGACGCAAAATCCCTATTTAAAAATAAAAAACTCATCCCGCTTCTATCAGAAGAAGTAAAAATAATAGATGGATTTGTAATTCGAAACGAATTTTTCCAAGAGATAATAGATAAACTAATGAAACACTTAGAAGAAAAAGAAAAAGTAACAGTAGCAGAATTTAGAGATCTCATAGGATTTTCAAGAAAGAATGCAATAGCAATCCTAGAATATCTAGATAGAGAAAAATTCACCAGAAGAGATGGAGATTTTAGGTATAAATATTAAAATGGATAGAGATTATTATAAAGGCAGATGCAATTGAAAGCATCTGCCTCTTTTTGTTATTTGTTGGTGTTAATGGAAGAGGAAAAAAGAAAAGAAGTCACCCTGAGCTAAAGAGCCGAAGGCTCTATTGTAATAACCACAAGGAAGACAGTCACCCTGAGCGGAGGGCGGAGGATTACTGGAGCCCGCAGTCGAATGGGTATAA
>CAMYEJ010000138.1 GCA_947254665.1 uncultured Peptoniphilus sp. | reverse complement strand
TTTAGGTGGTATAATAGTTTTTAAATTATTTTAATTCATTAACTAATAAAAGGGGTGAAAGAGGAAGGGTTAGCCCAACCTAAAAAAAATGACAGAAAAAAATAAGAAGAGAGATTCATTTAGAAGTCAATGGGGATTCATCCTCGCATGTATCGGCTCTGCTGTGGGCATGGGAAATATTTGGATGTTTCCCATTAGAGTTCACAAGTTTGGCGGATTTACATTTTTAATTCCATATATATTTTTTGTAATCGTAATTGGATATTCTGGAATAATAGAAGAGATGGCTCTCGGCCGCGGACTTAAATCCGGACCTAGGGGCGCATTTCTAAAAGCAACTGAAAAACGTGGCTCTAAGATTGGTAAGTACATAGGACTTATCCCAGTCATAGGTTCTTTTGCAATTGCAATTGGATACACGGTTGTTGTAGGATGGATCATCAGATTTTTAGTAGGAGCAATTACAGGATCCATGATAGATGCACCAGATTTAGGAGCATACTTCGGCGCCATTGCAGGTCCTTATGGTTCAATTATTTGGCACGCAGTTGCAATCCTAATATGTATCGTCATAATGTCCTACGGAATCGGATCAGGAATAGAAAAAGTAAACAAGGTAATGATGCCAGCGTTCTTTCTATTCTTTATAATCCTTGCCATAAAAGTTGCTATGCTTTCCGGATCAGAAGAAGGATATAGATTTTTATTCTCTCCAGATTTTTCTGAACTTAAAGATCCGCAAATTTGGATCTACGGATTGGGACAAGCATTCTTCTCCCTATCTCTAGCAGGATCTGGAACGGTAGTCTACGGTTCATACTTAAACGACGAAGATAATATTCCATACTCTGCAAAATGGACTGCAACTTTTGACACCATTGCAGCAATGCTTGCAGCCATGGTAATAATTCCTGCGATTTATGCTTTCAACGTGGAAGCAGCAGGTGGACCACCACTTATGTTTATAATTATGCCATCCATCTTTAAATCCATGGTGGGAGGCAGAATTTTCTCAGTAATCTTCTTCATCGCTGTGCTATTTGCAGGAGTAAGTTCTCTTATAAACCTATACGAAACTCCCGTTGAAATGCTAGAAGAAAGATTTGGCATGGGCAGAAAGGCTGCAACTATGGTTATATTAATTATAGGTTTTGTAGTTGGAATTGGAATCGAAAACGGCGATGTACTAGGCGCATGGATGGATGCTGTATCAATCTATGTAATTCCACTCGGTGCACTTTTAGCAGCTATAATCTTCGGATGGATACTCGATAAGGAATTTGCAATTAGAGAAATAATTAAAGGCACAGGCAGTGTAGCTAGAGAAAACGAGCTTATCTACACCTGGATTAAATATGTATATGTAGGCATCTCCCTAGCGGTTTATTTAATTGGAATATTCTGGGGTGCAATAGGCTAAAAATTTTAGAATAAATTTTTAAGAATAGGTTCGCCTATTCTTTTTTATTTGAAATTCTATAAGATTTAATTAAAATTCCGCACAGTTCATTTTATTTTAGTGAATAAATGTGACTTTGTGTTATAATATTTAAAAAGGGGTGTGATAATTTGTTTTGCCCAAACTGCGGAAATAAAGTAGATCCGAAGGACAATTACTGTAAGATTTGTGGAAAAAATCTGAAAAATGTAAAAGTAAAAATCGTATCTGAGGACAATGGCATAGATAATATTGGGGATCCTAAAGACAAAACAATCGTTTTTAAGCCCATTAAAAATATAGATTCCATTGAAAATACAAAAGAGCTTAAAGAAATTATTAAACAGGTCGATGAGACTGTAAAAAATAATATCGAAAACTTTACAAAGGCTTCTGAAAAGACCTTGGCTGAAGAAAAGAAACTTCGCGAAGAGATAGACAGAAAGCTTAAAGCTTCAGAAGAGGAAGCTAGAAAAAAAGCTGAAGCTGAAAAAGCCAAAAAGATTGAAGAAGCTACAAAGTCTAAAGTTTCGAAAGACTCTAAACTGAAAGATGTTAAAAATGATTTAGAAAATGAACCTAAGAAATCCAAATCTCTAAAAGAAAGATTTATGGATTTTATCAACGAAGAAGATGAATTTTCTATCTTTGAAAAATCTCCAAACAGAGAAGACATCAATATGACTTTGACTGATATCCCACCGGTAAACATTGAAAATACAATGTCCATACCAAAGGCTGAGATAGAAGCTAGACTTAAAGAAGCGGAAAAATCAGAAGATTCTACTAAAGCTGAAAGAGTTGATTCAAAAGTCGATGAATCTGCAAAGAAAGAATCTAAGACTGAGCCAAAGTCTGAAAAAATAGATAAAACAGAAAAGATAGATAAAAAAAATTCAAAGGTTGAAAAGGCTACTAGAGATTTCAGAGAAATAAAGAGATCTGAAATTGAAGAAAAATCCAAAAAAGAATCACAAGAAACTCCAGAAGAAAAAATCGAAGAGAAAGATCTAAAACACATATCTTCAAAGGAATTCTTCGACGAAGTTAACCGTGCCTTAAAGGAAAATCCAGATATTTATGTAAAAGATGAAAAGAAAGAAAAATCTCTATTCTCCTTCTTCAAATCTTCTAAATCAGATAAAAACCATAAGCCTAAGGAAAAAAAGGTTAAACCTATAAAAAAGAATGCTCCTAAAAAAGAACTTCACCTTAATAAGGAAGAAGCTAAGGAAGCCATCGAAAATATAGATATCAAGGCTAAGGGATTTCTATTTAAACTTGAAAATAGACTAAACTTCAACGACAAAGGACTAAGAAATGGAATCATAGGTATAGTTTATCTACTAAATGTGCTTGCAGTTATGATTGCAGTGCGCAAGGTATCAATCGCAATATTTGTACTCCCACTTCTTAGAATTCTTCTAACCCTTGCAGAACACTACTATCCACTAGATATTGCAACAAACAAGGTTTCTTTTGTAACGGATCAAGATGAAGTAAACCAAAAATCATTCGTCAACTGGGCAGTATGCCAAGTACTTGTATTTGTGCTATATATAATAAACCCAATCGGCGGAATATTCCACTTCACCATCCTTGAATCCATCACACCTGGAATACTACCAACCATCATCCTATTCCTTGTAACCACATTTATAGCTACTAGTCTCTACAAAGATAGAATAGGAAAAGATAAGATAGATTTCATCGGCTGGTACCTAGTGCCATTTATCCTATTTGAAATGCTGATGAAGATATTATTTCTATTGGTGGATTTCTTAACAAGATCATTTCTAATATAAAAATAAAAGAGGTCA
>CAMYEJ010000137.1 GCA_947254665.1 uncultured Peptoniphilus sp. | reverse complement strand
ATATTATTACTAAACGAGGTGAACTATGAGTAAAAAAACTACAAAGAAAATTTTGTATATTTTAATTTTTATCATAATTGTGGCTGGCGGGGTGTATATGTACTTTTCACCTATGCCGAACTTCATGAGGAATAATTCTGTGGATAGGGTAAAGGTAGAGGTTAAGATTGCAACGGAATCAAGAGAACCTATTGTAAGGACTTTTAAGAAAGATGATTATTTAAATCTTTCTGAAGAGAAACTTGCCAAGGTAAAGAAAAAGATCAGCGGAAGGATTGAGGGGGATCTGCCTTCTATTCATTTAAATGATAATAATTTAATCTATTTTACCTTTGAAAAAGATGGAAAAGTTTTTCAACCAGAGATTCCTAGAGTTAAGATAACTACTCATGCTTCTAGTTATAAGGACGATGTGAAGACTAGAGAGATTGAAGGGGAACTAGACAGGGATGAGTATGGAAATTATTTCTACGCTACTAAGAGGTACAGCACCCAATTTGAAAAGTATTTTTCTGAGTATCTTAGATTCGAAGTCTACTTCACTGTTGAAGGGGTGGAATATATTACTACCTTTGCAACTTTTCAAGACAATGCAAACTACGAAACTGATTTCTTTAACAATGAAGACTTAGAAAATCCAATTTCTCCGGAAGAATAATTAATTTAAAATTCAAATGACAAATCATAATAATAAAGCAAAAACCTCAGCACTAACTGAGGTTTTTTTATGCAAAATTAAATTTTATCTATTTTGCTACATTGTTTCTAGGTTCTTTGCCGGCAACGTAGTCTTCTATATTGTCTGCCGCTGCGTTACCCATTTCAAGCCTTGCTTCGAAGGTTGCGTTTCCTAAATGTGGTGCAAGTAGGATATTCTTTGCCCTCTTTAGTTCGTCTGAGATCTTTGGTTCAAATTCGTAAACGTCAAGGGCACATCCTGCGATTTCTCCTTCGTTTAGAGCCTTGATAAGTTCTTTTTCTTCTACCAATGGTCCTCTTGCTGCGTTGATTAGGTATGCGCTTTTCTTCATCTTCTTGAATTCATTCGTTGAAATCATATGTTTAAGTTCTGGTTTAAATGCGCTGTGTAGGGATACAAAGTCTGACTTTTCTAGAAGTTCGTCCAGCGAGTCCACATATTTTACGCCCAACTTTTCCATTTCTTCTTTTCTATTTCTTGAATGGTAGATGACATTCATTTCAAATGCTAATGCACGCTTAGCTAAATTGCTTCCTATATTTCCAAGTCCGAATATTCCGATGGTCTTGCCCCTTAGTTCGTGGCCGAGCATGTAGGTTGGTCTCCATCCTAGGAATTTGCCTTCTCTAGAAAGTTTTTCCCCTTCTACGATTCTCCTTGAGATGGCAAGCATAAGTCCAAAAGTTAATTCTGCTGTTGATACTGCACTGGATGGTGCCGGTGCATTTGTGACAAAGATGCCCATTTCCTTTGCTGAAGCGGTGTCGATATTGTCGTATCCTGCTCCATAGTTGGCTACAAGTTTTAGATTTCCTCCTGCTTCTAAGACTTCTCTATCTATTTTGTCACTTAGAGGGCATAGCAAAACCTCTGCGTCCTTTACGCCTTCTATGATTTCTTCCTTGGTTAGAGGAATTTCGCTGTCGTGATAATTTAATTCGTACTTACTTAGTCTTTTAAGTATTTCGTCCGGGATTCTTGCTGTAATAAATATTTTCATAATTACCTCCTAATAGATACTTACCCAATTACATTTATTTCTATTTTACCATTTATCTAGTATAATAAGATAGTTAAGGAGGAATTACTATCAAAGAAAATAAAATGGGTACCAAGAATATCTCAAGCCTTATATTGGAGATTTCTGTACCGATAATGATTTCAATGCTTATTCAAGCTCTATACAATATTGTGGACTCATACTTCGTAATGAAGATTTCTGAGAATGCTTTTACCGCTGTGTCCATTGCCTTTCCTATTCAAAATACCATGATTGGGGTGGCGGTTGGGACTGCAGTGGGGATAAATTCTCTTTTATCTCGATCCCTCGGGGAGAAGAACTTTGAACTTGCAAATAGTGTGGCAGAAAATGGAATGTTTCTAGCGTTTTGCTACTCTATAATATTTTTTATCCTTGGACTTACCCTTTCAGAAAAATATTTCCGTCTCACCACAGATGATTTGGAAATTATTGATTATGGAAAAATATATTTAAGAATAGTTACCATGGGAAGTTTCGGTGTTTTTGTACAAATCACCATGGAGAGAGTTTTGCAATCAACAGGACGAAGCTATCTCACCATGCTCACCCAAGGTATCGGTGCAATCATAAATATAATTCTAGACCCGATTCTTATTTTTGGGTACTTTGGACTACCGGCTCTTGGAATTGCAGGGGCAGCTTATGCGACGATAATCGGTCAAATCATCGGTATGATTGTGGGACTTTACTTAAATCATAGGTACAATGTAGAAGTACAGATGAGGACATTTGTTCCAAGGTGGAACGTTATAAAGAAAATCTACACCGTTGGACTTCCTTCCATCATACTTATAACCATAACTTCCGTTTCAATCTCTCTTATGAACAAGATTTTAAACGGATTTTCAAAGACGGCGGTGGCAGCATACGGAATCTACTACAAGATTCAGTCCTTTATATTTATGCCGATCTTCGGTTTAAATAGCGGAATTATTCCAATCATCGCATACAACTATGGTGCGAAGAATAGAGAAAGGGCGAAGAAGACCTATGAACTTGCAATCATCTGGGGAATGATGATCATGGTAGTTGGAATACTGATTTTCCAATTCCTATCTAGCTTTATTCTAAAAGATATCTTTGGAGTTAGCGATAGCCTTCTTGAAGTGGCGGTGGTTGCCTTTAGGACCATTTCTATTTCTTTTTTATTTGCTGGATTCTCCATGGTAACTGGGTCACTTTTTCAATCCCTTGGCAACGGAACTCTATCCTTAGTTGGAGTTATAATTAGACAGGGAGTGGGACTTATACCGGTTGCATACTTCTTAAGCGGATTTGGCAAGCTCAGCCTAGTTTGGTGGGCGCCGCCAATAGCAGAATTTATAGGATTTATATATTTCTACTACTACATGAAGAAATTTGCCGTGCCATATATAGAAAGAATTTAAATTTTAATAGCCATGAATATGGCTATTTTTTTATGGGTTTACACATATAAATTTAGTTTTTTTAATGACTTTGTGTTAAAATAGATTTGAGGATTTACTTTACCTCATAAATGAAGAGGCTTAAGGAGGATTAAAATGGCAAAAGCGCATTTTGAAAGAAACAAACCACACGTAAA
>CAMYEJ010000136.1 GCA_947254665.1 uncultured Peptoniphilus sp. | reverse complement strand
GTTTTTTCCCCTTCTCTAAGTATAATCTCACCTTTTTTAAAAGTTTTCCTATAGTTATTGATACATTTAAAAAGAAGATCTACTTCATTTTCTTCTATATTTTTAAAAATTTTGGACTTTAAAATTATTTCTTTCATTCTCTAACCTTTTTTATTTTTGTTGTTATAACAACGGAACTATCTTTAAAATAATTATATTCTATAAATAAGTTATTTAAAAGGTAAATTTTAGGAGGTAATTATGAATAATCAAATGTTTTGTTTTCAATGTGAACAGACTTCTCGTTCACAAGCTTGTACCGGATGTGCTGGTGTATGTGGAAAATCAGCTACCGTTGCAAACTTACAAGATAAATTAACAGGAGCGCTTATAGGTCTTGCTCAAAGTGCAATCCAAACTGGGCTTCCAAGAAAAGAAACTTATAAAATTATTTTAGAAGGTCTTTTCACTACGGTTACAAATGTAAATTTCAACGATAAAACCGTTAAGGAAATGATAGAAAAAGCTCTAGAAGAAAGAAGAAGCATAGTCCCACACTGCTCTAAATGTGATAAAACTTTTGGAGAGTACGATGATTATGATTTAAATAGACTATGGTCTGCAGATGATGATATCCGTTCTTTGAAGTCTCTAATTCTATTTGGAATTCGTGGTATGGCAGCCTATGCTTATCATGCGATGATCTTAGGTTATAGAGATGCCGAAGTGGATGAGTTCTTAACCAAAGCCCTCGATGCCATTGGCAACGAAGATTTAAAGATGGAGGATCTTCTTCCAATGGTTTTAGAAGTTGGTAAAATAAATTTAAAATGTATGGAAATGCTCGATAAGGCAAATACAGAAACCTTTGGAAATCCTACTCCAACAGAAGTGAGTCTAGAAGTGGAAAAGGGACCATTTATAGTTATAACTGGCCACGATTTATACGATTTAAAACTTCTACTTGAACAGACAGAAGGAAAGGGAATAAATATCTACACTCATGGAGAGATGCTTCCTGCCCATGGCTATCCAGAATTAAAAAAATATTCCCACCTAAAGGGAAATTTTGGAACCGCATGGCAAAATCAACAAAAGGAATTCGATAATATTCCTGCGCCTATACTCTTCACAACAAATTGCCTAATGCCACCGAAAGAATCTTACAAGGACAGAGTATTCACTACAGAAGTCGTGTCTTTCCCTGAGCTAACTCACATAGGTGAAGAAAAAGATTTTACACCAGTAATAGAAAAAGCCCTTGAACTAGGTGGATATACTGAAAATAAAGAATTCACTGGTATAAATGGTGGAAAAATTGTAACCACAGGATTTGGTCACAACACTGTATTAAGTATTGCAGACAAGGTAGTTGATGCTGTAAATAATGGACATATCTCCCACTTCTTCCTTGTAGGCGGCTGCGACGGAGCACGCCCTGGCAGAAATTATTATACAGAGTTTGTCGAAAAAGCTCCTAAAGATTCCGTGATTTTAACCCTCGCTTGTGGAAAGTATCGTTTCAATGATTTAAATCTTGGAGATATCGATGGAATACCAAGGCTACTTGATGTTGGACAATGTAACGATGCCTACGGCGCAATCAAAATTGCCCTAGCTCTTGCAGATGCATTTAGCTGTGGAGTAAATGAACTTCCTCTTTCAATGATTCTTTCATGGTACGAACAAAAGGCGGTATGTATACTTCTTACACTTCTATACCTTGGCATTAAAAATATAAAACTAGGACCTACACTTCCTGCCTTCCTTTCAGAAAATGTTATAAACTACTTGGTAGAAAATTATAATATTTCCCCTACTGGAAACGTAGACGAAGATCTAAAAGTGTGTCTAAATTAATACAAGCCCCTAGGGGCTTTTTATTTTTATTTTTAAAATTATATTATAAAATTTTTCATAATTTAAAATTATTTCCCGACTTATTCGTTCATAAAAAAAAGAACCTTACGGTCCTTAATTTTATTTTTTAAATTATATTCCTAAGAATGCTTCTGCCATTAAAAAGTATACCATTAGTGCTAATGAGTCTATGATGGTTGTTATCAGTGCTGATGCCATGATTGCAGGGTCTAAATTTACTTTTTTCGCAAGTATTGGAAGCAGCGCTCCTAGTAATTTTGAGAATAGTACCGTGAATAGTATTGTCACTGAGACCATCGCTGCAAGTAGTGGTCCATTGGATGTGAAGAACCAAATTCTAAAGAAGTTTGCAAGGGCAAGGGTCGCTCCTGCTATCATTCCTACTCTTATTTCTTTCCAAATTACTTTTAATCCGTCACCGATTCCAATTTCTCCTGTTGCCATTGCACGGATAACCACAGTGGATGCTTGTGAACCTGCATTACCGCCCGTATCTGTTATCATTGGTATAAATGATGACAAAACTACATACTGTGCGATAAGTGCATCGAATCTTCCTATAATTGCTGTGGTAGCTGTCGCTGAAATCATAAGTATTAGTAGCCAAGGTATTCTATTCCTAGCAAGTTGCCACGCACTTTGATCTAGGTATTCGTCATCTGATGGTGCTACCGCTGCCATCTTGTGAAAGTCTTCTGTAGCTTCCTCTTCAACTATGTCCAAAATATCGTCGAAGGTTATAATTCCGCATAATCTGTGTTCTTGATCTACTACTGGTAGTGCCAAGTAACCATATCTTGTGAAGATGTCCGCTACTTCTTCTTGGTCATCTTGGGTAGTTACGAAGATGACGTCTTCTTCCATTATATTTTTTATAATTTGTGTTTCATCTGATGTTACTATTGTCCTAAGCGATACAAATCCTATTAGCATCTTGTATTCATTTTCAACGTAACATGTGTAGATGGTTTCCTTATCTATTCCAACTTTTTTGATATAATCAAGAGCTTCCTTAACTGTCATCTCTGGCTTTAGGGATACATACTCTATGGTCATTATAGAGCCGGCTGAATCCTCAGGGTATCTTAAAAAATCGTTAATTAGTTTACGCCTATCTGCAGGTGCTTTTTTAAGAACCTTTGTTACTACATTGGCTGGCATTTCTTCTATGACATCGACCATATCATCGAAGTATAGTTCATCTAGGATTGAGTGAAGCTCTTCATCTGTAATAGAGTTTATGATTCTCTTTTTGTTGTACATTTCCATATATGAAAATACGTCGGAGCCCATATCCTTTGGAAGCATTCTAAATACTAAAAGCATCTGTTTATCTTCTAAGTCCTCTATTACTTCTGCAATATCGACTACGTTCATTTCAGATACTACTTGTTTTAATTCTTTTAAGTTTTTTTCTTCTATTAGTTTTACAAAATATTCTCTTAATTCAACATATTCTTGATAATCCATATTTCACCCGACCTTTCCTATATATTTTAAC
>CAMYEJ010000135.1 GCA_947254665.1 uncultured Peptoniphilus sp. | reverse complement strand
TATTCTTTTAAATTTTTGAGATTTTTGTTTATCTTCATAATTACGAGTATAGCTGTAGGATTATTTGGATCAATCTTATTTAGAATTTTCTCTGGAGAAGCGGGATCTAAATTATTATCTTTACTATCAATAGTTTCAGTAGCAGTAACAGGGTTTATTTTATTTTTCCCTGGAATAAATAATTGGATAAAACTCTTAGTCGCTACAATTTCAATGGGATTATCTTCGGAAATTATTGGTATGATTGGATTGCCACTTATTGATTCATTTTATTATGGATATGGCTATGGATATTCAGAAGGAAACTTAGCAATTATTTTAGCTCTTATTAAAATAATTTTCTTATTTATTGCAATTATTTCTGTTTCAAAATTAGCAGACATGGAAATTTTTGTAGCTACAAAAGGCGGCGGTGAAGCTGTCATGGTTAAGGCAAAGAAGAGTATCTCAATACTAGGGGTAAATGATAGTAATTGTGGTTATACTTACGTGCTACCTGCCCGTGATACAGAAATTGCACTTAGAGAAGTAGGAGCAATTATTGACGACATACAAGTCCTTGGGGATTATGGTGTAGAAAAATGGAAGCAAGTCTAAAAAAATATGGACTTAACTACGAAAAATTTTTAGAAAACCAAGAAATAACAAAAAGCTTTTATAAAGATCTTGCCAACCTATACAAATTGGCAGACTTTAATAGTGAAATGATGAACTCTTATGGTCAGATGGCCATAAGAGCATTTTATAATGGGGACATTGATTTTATAGAAAAATTAATGTTAGAAGAATCTGGATTTAAATGGCAAGGGGTAGAGGACTTAGCAAAAACTCTTACAGATTTGCAAAAAGCTTATGTTATCTCTGAAAAATGGCATAAATAATATTAGAAAAGTTTTTCCTAAGGATCTCGTCAATAGTGCCAATTCTTTTATGAAAAATGCAGGAGGTTTTTATAAGACCCTCGAATCAATAAAGTATACAGATTTTATTAATGGTTTGAGAATCATCCCAGGCTTAGAGTTGACAAATATATCACTTAATTTATTGAGATATTTATTGCCTAATGATAGCCTTGAAACTGGAAAAGCAAAGTATAAATTTGAAAATCCAATTACGAAAAATTCGGTGGAGCTTTCTGCAGAGAATATTGAGAAAAGTCAGCTAAAATATGATTTTAACAATTTTACAAGAAGTTTTAAGCTAAACGGTTCAAATTATAAAATCTCTAATAAAACATCTTTCTACAGCTCCTTAAATAAGAAGTTTGGGATTGAAAATTCTGGAGAAATATCTAATGAAGCATTGGGAATAAGCTCTAAAACTAAATTTGGATTTAATTTTAAAGATAAATTTTATGTTGGACACTCTTTTTCAAGCAAAAGATTAGATGTTGACTTTAAAACTAGTGAAGAAGATATATCTTTTGGGAGTAAGGTTGCTGTAACGAAGAATGTAAAAGTTGGATCTGAATTTAAGATGGATTTTGAAGATGATTCAATGATACCAACTTTTAACATAAAGTCCAAAATTGATTTAAAAAATGCAAACTTGGGAGATCTCATAGTTTATAGCATAATAAAACCAGTAGAAAAAATGTACAATATATTTATGGATTGTACAAAAGAATCCATCGACAATGCATTAGATAGTGAGAAAGAAAAATATACAGAAGAGATCGGTATCAACGAAGAATTGAACGAAAAACTAGACCAAGAATTTACAAATTCACTAGATCAAGTTTTTGAATCGGAAATGATGGATGAGAAAAGTCGCCAGGTTTTAGATGAAGAATATCAGGAATTTATAAGTGAAGAGGTAGAGAGTATAGAAGTGAATACTCAAGTAGAAAAATCTGAAAATTTGGAAGATGAAGTTGATTTAGAAAATGAACAAGGTTACAGCATATAAGGAGTTAATATATTGAAAGTAGTAGAAGTTTTTGATGGAATCAGGCTAGAAACTGGACCAATTAATCTTCAAGTGCCATCTCCAATTATGGCTTTTTATGGAGATAATGGTCAATACATACAGATAAATGAAGAGTTACTTAGTAGGCACATGATGATTCTTGGAGGAATTGGAACTGGTAAGACTAACACTTTTTATCAAATTATTGGTCAGTTAAATAAGATAAAGAAACAGGATGATTTGTTTATTATTTTTGATACAAAGGGAGAATACCTCGCTGATTTTTATGAAGATGGAGATATTGTCATCTCAAACGATGAAAATGCCCGTGGTGAAAATGGAGCTGACTATTGGAATATCTTTAAAGAAATAGATGACAACGCTCCAGAAGAATCTATAAATGAAATCGCGAATATTATATTTAAAAATAAGATTGAAAAGACTTCCCAAGTATTTTTTCCTATGGCGGCGAAGGATCTATTTGCGGCGATACTTACTCATTTTTACAGAGTTAAGGACCAGGTACAAGTTGATAATAAGATTTTAAGAGAATTTGTAGATGTTTGCGATGGAAAATTATTGAGAGAATTGCTAAGTAGCCATCAGGATCTTTACGGAATGGCATCCTATATATTTGATGATAGGTCTCCTCAAACTCAAGGTGTTCTTTCAGAATTGCAACAAACTCTAAGGCAAATATTCATTGGAAATTTTAAAAAGTCTGGCAATTTAGCTATGTGTGACCTACTTATGAAAAAAGCAGGCAAGAAAATATTTATAGAATATGATCTTGCTCAAGGTGGAATTCTTTCTCCTATCTATACACTTTTATTTGACCTTGCTATTAAAAAATCTCTGTCCAGATCTAGGAATAAGGGAAATGTTTACTTTATCACTGATGAATTTTCCTTAGTGCCAAACTTATCCCACGTGGACGATGCGGTAAACTTTGGTAGGTCTTTGGGAATAAAATTTATTATCGGGATACAAAACGTTGAGCAAATTTTTGATATATATGGAGAATCGAGAGCTAGATCACTATTATCAGGATTTTTAACGTCCATTGTGTTTAATTTAAATGAACCTACATCAAAGCAATATGTGCAAGGTCTACATGGTAAAAATAGAAAAAAAGAAGTATTTCAATCTTCAATTAGTTCTAGAGGAATAAGCGAACAGATTAGGGATGCATATGTTGTAGAAGATTGGGATATTTCGACCCTCGCAACTGGAGAAGCAATAGTTTCTATGCCTGGAACAGGTCCGTTTAAATTTAAGTTTGCTAGGATGAGGTGAAAAAATGCGATGTAGAAAATGCGGTCATGAAAATAAAGATGGAAGTATATTCTGTGAAACGTGTGGACAGAGAATAGAAAACGATAGTACAATAGAGCATACCTCTAAAAATCATACGGAAAATAAAAGCTATAATAAAAACGCCGGAATTGAAACAAATTTTAATCAGTATAGCAACAC
>CAMYEJ010000134.1 GCA_947254665.1 uncultured Peptoniphilus sp. | reverse complement strand
CTCTAGAAGAGACAGAAACTTATTTAAAAAATCTTCCTTATGAGAATTTAGACTATGCCAAACTCGATTACCATAGATCAATAAGATCTGGATTTGGTGAAGTCATTTTCTGCGAAGGTAAAGCAGATGAGCATCTCTTAGGAATATACAAAAGTTTTTCTGAAAGGGAAGGGAATGTTCTTGGAACCAGAGCATCTTCTAGACAATATGAACTTATAAAAAAAGAAATTCCTGATGTTTTATTTGACGAAATATCAGGTGTTTTAAAGATAGAGAGAAATAAAAAGAAAAAAATTGGAAAGATTGTAGTTGCTACAGGAGGAACAGCAGATATTAGATTTGCTGAAGAAGCAGCTCAAACAGCAGAATTCTTTGGAGCCAATGCAGATAGACTTTATGATGTAGGAATCTCTGGTCTACATAGACTTTTAAATAATCTAAATCATTTTAAAGATGCAAATGCCATCATAGCTGTAGCAGGAATGGAAGGAGCTCTTCCAGGAGTTATAGCAGGGCTTGTAGATGTTCCAGTAATAGCACTACCTACTTCAGTTGGCTATGGAGCTAACTTCAAAGGAGTTTCAGCTCTCCTAACCATGCTCAATTCTTGCGCTGAAGGAATAAATGTAGTAAATATCGACAATGGTTTCGGTGCTGGTTACAATGCTGCTCAAATAAACAGAATGGTAGAAAAACACAATGGATATTAATATTGAAAAGAAATATAGAAGATTGGAAGATTTATTAAAATCATACGGTAAGATTGCAGTGGCATTTTCAGGAGGAGTCGACTCTAGTTTTTTAGTAGTAGCAGCAAAGAAAATATTAGGTAAAGAAAATTTACTTGCTATAAACTTAATATCATCAATGCAACCAGAATCCGAAGAAAATTATGCCAAGGAATTTGCAAGTAAATATGACATTAATTTGATCAGAGTTCCTGCAAATGAGTATAGTATAGAAGGATTCATAGAAAATTCTAAGGAAAGATGTTACTATTGCAAACATTCAATCTTTTCAAAGGTTATAGAAATATCTGAAAAAAATGGTTTTGAAATAGTTGCTGATGGCACCAATGCAGATGATGATGGCGATTATAGACCTGGTATGAAGGCTCTTAAAGAGCTAAACGTAAAGAGTCCTCTCAAAGAAGTTAAACTTACTAAAAGTGAAATACGGACTTTGCTTAAAGAAATGGATGTAGAAACTTATAATAAACCTTCCGCAGCATGTTTAGCCTCAAGAGTTCCATATGGAACCGAGATTACTAAAGAAATTTTAAAACAGGTCGAGCTTTCTGAAGAGTATTTAAAGTCTTTAGGATTTGTAAATCATAGAGTTAGATACCACGGAAATTTAGCTAGGATAGAAGTTACAGAGAATCAATTTGAACTTTTAATAGAACACAGATTAGAAATTGTAAAAAACCTAAAATCATTTGGTTTTATTTTTGTAACTTGCGACCTTTTAGGATACACAGTTGGTTCACATAATTTAGTACTAAAGGAGAAATAATTTATGGATTTATTATTAGAATGTTACTCAGGAATATCTGGAAATATGTTTATTGGAGCACTTTTAGATTTGGGAGTTCCATTTGAATATTTAAAAAGTGAGATGGAAAAATTAAATATAGATGGATACGAACTAATATATAAGAATGCAGATAAGCTTGGAATAGATTCGACTTATTTCAATGTAAAATTACTAGAAGAATACCATAATCACGAGCATTGTCATCATCATGAACATGACCATCAACATGATCATGATCACGAAGAAAACCATAACCATGATCATTACCATAGCCATGTCCACAGAAATTTAAATGATATAAAAACAATAATTAATGGTTCTGACCTATCAGATTATGTAAAAGAAAATTCTTTAAAGATATTTGAATATATTGCAAGAGCCGAATCAAAAATTCATGGAAAATCTATTGATGAAGTTCATTTTCATGAAGTTGGTGCAATCGACTCAATAATTGACGCTGTAGGAGCCTCTATATGCGTCGAATATTTAAAAGTGAACACAATATATGCCTCGAATATATACAAAGGTCACGGCTTTGTAAACTGCGCACACGGGCTATTTCCAGTTCCAGCACCTGCAACTCTTGAAATTTTAAACGAAATACCTTTTGAATTGAAACAATCAGTGGTGGAAAGTGAACTTATAACACCGACAGGAGCTGCAATCTTAGCTACTTTTGCCAAACCATTGATGAGTTCATACAAGAGCATCAAAACTTCTTATGGAGCTGGTACAAAAGATTTTGAAATACCAAATGTATTAAGAGTTTCAGAAATTGAATTTAAAGAGAGTAAAAATAAAAAGACCAATGAAATTTTTCTATTAGAAACAAATTTAGATGACATAAGTGGGGAAGATCTCGGATTCTTTATGGAGCTATGTATGAATGAAGGAGCGCTAGATGTTTTCTATACACCTATTTATATGAAGAAGAATAGACCTGCATACAAACTTTCAGTAATAACAAAGAGAACAAATGTCAAATCAATTGCTAAGCTAATATTTAAGCATACTACATCTATTGGAGTAAGAATTGCTAAGTACAGAAGGTTTGAAATGGATAGAACATTTGAGGACATTGAAACTAAGTATGGAAAAGTAACTAAAAAGATATTGAAATATGAAGATATAGAAAAAGAAAGTTATGAATACGAAGATTTAAAACAAATAGCGACTGAAAAGAATATATCTATGGAAGAAGTTAGATCAAATTTAAAATAATAAATATAAACATAAAAAATCCTGTATAACACAGGATTTTATTTTTTACATTTTTCTATACAAACCAACTATGTGACCCAGGATTATAAGTTCTTTGGTGTAAATTGGATCCATAAATTCATTTTCAGGTTGTAATCTAAATCTATCTTCTTCTTTATAATAGGTCTTTATTGTAGCTTCATCGCCTATAAGCGCTAGAACTTTATCACCATTTCTAGCAGAGCTTCTCTTTTCTATAATTACGAAATCCCCATCTAGGATACCAGCATTAATCATTGATTCACCCTTAACTTTTAAAATGAATAAATCTTTATCCTTAGCAAAGTCGAGAGGTAAGGGGAAGGTGTCTTCTATATTGTCAAAAGCCAGAATAGGCATACCCGCTGTGACAGTACCAACTATTGGTATATCTACAGTCTTTTTCTTTGCAAGAAGTAAGTTTTCAGAAGGATCTAAAATTTCTATAGCTCTAGGTTTAGAAGGATCTTTTCTAATATAATCCAATAACTCAAGTTTTTCCATAGCTGCATGAACAGTAGAGGTGCTCTTAATGGAGCAACCATTACATATTTCTCTAATAGATGGCGGATAGCCATTATTTTCAATGTATTTCTTTATAAATAAAAGTATGTCAACATCCCTTTGGGATAAATCTTCGTACATAATATCCTCCTAGCTACATTAATCT
>CAMYEJ010000133.1 GCA_947254665.1 uncultured Peptoniphilus sp. | reverse complement strand
CTTTATTATAACCACTAATATTAAGTGTTTTTCCTTCAGCTACACAAAGATGAGAGCCTTCTTTTAATTCGATTGCAGTTCCACTTCCTTGCATAGTGACATCAGAGATAAATTTTAATGTTATTTTTTTGTTAACTATTATATTTGTTTCAGAAAGACTTACAACATTAAGCGTATCCCCGTCTTTAGTCTTTTCCATTGCCTTGGCGAAGGTTTTAACCGGTTTTTCTACTGAGCCGTCATTACCATCATCGCCATTTTTAGAATCTAAGTAAACTTCTGTTAGATTATTTCCTTGAGCCCCTCTTTCTGCACCCCCCATAGTTTCTGGATTTTCGGTTAATAAATTATCTTCCTTATTAACTTCTTCTTTATTCCCACTAAGTTCTTCGGTATTAATCGGTAAATTATTACCCTCTGCATAAACCACCTCGATAGATGGACATATGATACCTATAAGCATTAGTATTGATAGAAATAAAGAAATAATTTTATTTCTCATACAAACAGTCACCTCTTTCTTAATTGTATTCACATTTTAAGTATAATCCTTTTATGGAATAATAACAATTCTATCGTTTATATAAAAGACTGCGAAATAATTTGTTCATAAAAATTATTTCACAGTCGAAAATTTCGCAAAACCACTAGAGCTTTTGTTTGCTATTATTTTTAGTAGTTTTTTTGTTTTTAGTTTTGCTTTTCTATTTGCGTCTAAGTATTGATCTTTATAAGAAAAGCTTAGCAAATGCGACGCACGTTCCTTTGTGAGTGATAGCAGCAGCTAAAGATGATCTCTATATGCTCCTTGTCATAATCTATAAGAATATAAAAAGACTTCTAGGATGCCTACCCAAAAGTCTTATAAATTTTATTAATTCAAATTTCTAATTAACTTATTTATCTATATTATATAGCATATCGAGGAAAAATAGACATTCTTTAATACTCTTCCTACTATTTAAAAATTTTCAAAATATTTTAAAATATTTTTTAAATCTCATACTTTCGGGCGATGTGCAAAATTTATTTCACTGATAAACTATCTTTAATTCATAAAACATTTATGAATGTAAGGAAGTTTATAAGGATTTATTTAAAAATGAAAGGAAGGTGCTTTATGAATCCTTTTGAAGGAACAAACGGAGTAAGTGCAATTTATATTGTTATTAGTGTTGCAGTATTGATTTTACTACTTATAGGAATGTGGAAGATGTATAGCAAGGCAGGAGAACCGGGATGGGCATCTATAATTCCTCTTTACAATCTCTATGTACTTTTTAAGATTACATGGGCAATGGAATCAAGTTTCTTCTATTACTTATTCCAATCGTAAACATATTTATAGCAATCAAGACCCAAATAAAGCTCGCAAAATCATTTGGAAAAGATACTGGTTTTGTAATAGGACTAATATTCTTCGCGCCGATATTCTATGCTATACTTGGATTTGGCGATGCAGAGTACTTAGGAGTCCCAGATTAAGTATCAAATGAATAATTAGCTAATAATTTTTTTCTAAATGTTTCTCCTAAAATAAAAACTCTCCAGAAGATTTTATCTAGTCGGAGAGTTTTTTTTTTTATATTTTGGTTATTATCCCTTTTTATACAAGAATTAAGTGTTGGTTTTACATTTTGCATTTAGTCACTAAGTATGTTCGGATATTAATCTCTAGAAAGAACTTCTAGACGTCTTAATGCAAGAATAAACCATGCCCGGTTTTTAGGCTCTAATATTTCTCGCACATCATACGCCCAATGGTTGAAATATCTCCATTTAGAGTAAATTACAGATCCCAATAATGGGATATCCATAACCTCATCAATTATTGTTTCAAGGTCTTCATAATTACCCACTGATATTCCGTATTTTTTCTTAAAAGCTCGACCACAGTCCATTTCAAAACCAAGAGCATCACAATCATCAGCCAAATAATGGTCGACAAGTTCTAAATAGTTAATTCTCTTGTCTTTAAACTTAGCAATCCATTTGACCGCAAAGTCATGTATCTCTTTTATATCAACCATTGTGCTAAACCTCCATTATTCCTTTTCTACAATTGTCATCTATTTCTCATAATCAGCTTATTGCCACTGTAATTAACAATTATTTTTCAATTACTTATATTGTAACATCTTCCCCCTTATTCTTCTTAAAATAATTATATCACTTACATCCTATCTTTTTCGCTAAAAAAAGCAGGTTACACCTGCTTTAAATTTATTGATTATTTGTTTTCTTTAGTTCTTCTTTATTTCTTCTCCGGCTGCCACTATTCCATATGTTTTACCGCAATTTTCTGATCAGTACCCTTCTCTAAATGTATAGGGCTCGTCTGAAAGAAAAGTTTGTTTGATATATTATTTGTTGCATTAAAAGTTGTGTCGATGTAGTAGGTTTCGTCACCGATTTTTACATAGTTCCATCTGTGTTTCATTATCTCGCTACTTATACAACCGACTTTTAAGCCAATTACTTCTCCTAGGATTAGAAAAAGCTGAGCAAATGCAACGCAGGTGCCTTTGTGTGTAATAGCTGCGGCAAGGGCGGATCTGGATCTGTGTTCTTTGTCGTAAGTTATATTCTCTGTAATATATTTGTTTAAAAAATCAATCTTTTCTAAATCGGTTAAGCCTTCTGCTTGCTTTTTTATCTTTTCTTCTAGATTCATCAAATCTTTAAAGTTTCTTTTTTCTGCGAAGAATTGAACCAATAGTTTGCATTCATAGTAATCGGATTTAGGTTTTATGTCTTCGAGTCTTACTACTAGGAGATTATTTAATGTTGCACTATCTGGGATTAAAAACTCTTTGTCTACCCCATGCCTACCTTTAGTTTGTTCTAAAAATTTTTTTAATTCTTCATTGATGTTTATAATTATCGGTTTATATGCTTCGTCATCGCCCGCTTTATAGAAAACATCTTTGGCAACTTGTCCGAGCTCTTCTTTTGTGGTCAAAGTTTTCATTATCTTTTGCTCCTAAGTAAGTCTTCTTTATTATTAGATAAAAAATCTATAATTATTATCGTCTTATATTTTTATTTTAAAGTTTGATTATATTTCTTTTAAAAATTTTAAAGCCAAGTACAATTTTCTAAGATCATGGTTGGCGCTATGGAGTTCCTCAACTTCATAAGAACTCTCATTTAATACATCTCCTGCTTCAAGGAAGTTATACAGTTCAAATCCGTAAAAATTACACGCTGCTTGTACGCCTGCTAATTCCATTTCTACTGCTATGCATCCTTCCGACTTTCTCTTTGAGACAAGTCCGCGAGTCTCACGAAGCATCACGTCTGTGGTCCAGACTTTTCCCTTAGTATATGGAGCTTTCTCCCTGATAAAAAATTCTTCAACTTTTTCATGGTTTTTAATTTCTATATAATCTGAAGGAGGCGCATAATAATAAGATGCCCCCTCACCTCTATAGGCCTCTGTTGGTACAATGTAGTTTCCAAAAGTCTTTTCTT
>CAMYEJ010000132.1 GCA_947254665.1 uncultured Peptoniphilus sp. | reverse complement strand
ATCCTTGTGGATGTAGACATGCTGGACATACTTCTGGAGCTTCTTTGCCTTCATGAATATATCCGCAGTTTAGGCAGTGCCATAGAACTACTTCGTCTTTTTTGAATACTTTGTCTTCTTCGATGTTTTTGATAAGAGCTCTGTATCTCTTGTCATGAGCTTCTTCTACTTCACCGATTTCTGTAAATGCAACAGCAATTTCGTCGAATCCTTCTTCTTTTGCAATCTTTGCAAATTCTGGATACATTTCTGTATGTTCAAATTCTTCTCCTGCTGCAGCTGCCTTTAGGTTAGAAAGTGTTCCTTTCTTTTCATCTAGATGAACTGGGAAGCTTTGTACAACTTCGATTTCTTCGTCAAAGAAATCCTTTTGTAAGAATCTGTAGAATCTCTTTGCGTGTTGTTCTTCGTTTCTTGCAGTTTCTTCAAAAATATCTCTGATTTGAATATATTTTTCTTTGTCTGCTACCTTTGCGTAATATTTATATCTCATGGTTGCTTGTGATTCACCAGCGAATGACATCATAAGATTTTTAGCTGTTTTTGTTCCTTTTAATGATTTCATAATAACCTCCTAAAAATTTATACCTTTCTCTTTTATTATACCCAAACTCAAAAAATATAACAGGCGTCTAATTGATAATCGTGTTATCTTTTTAAACGCCTGTCTACTTTTTTTAATTTTCTTTTTTGAGATTTTTATTTTCTTTTGGTTTTGCAATCGCCTTTCTCATATCTGTATCGGATTCTATATTTTGCATTTTATAGTAATCCATTACACCTAGATTTCCTTCTTTGAAAGCTTCTGCAATTGCTAGTGGTACTTGAGATTCAGCTTCCACAACCTTCGCTCTCATGGCTTCAACTTCCGCTTTCATTTCTTGTTCACGGGCAAGTGCCATTGCGCGTCTTTCGGATGCTTTTGCTTCTGCGATTCTCTTGTCCGCTTCTGCTTGATCTGTTTGAAGTCTCGCACCTATATTTCTAGCTACGTCCACATCTGCAATATCAATTGATAATATTTCAAATGCTGTTCCTGAGTCGAGACCTTTCTCTAGTACTACTCTTGAAATTGAATCTGGATTTTCAAGAACGTTTTTATAAGACATAGATGAACCTACTGTGGTTACAATTCCTTCTCCTACCCTTGCGATTATAGTTTCTTCTCCAGCTCCTCCCACAAGTCTTTCTATATTTGCTCTTACGGTTACCTTTGCTTTTACAACCACTTCGATACCGTCTTGGGCAACTGCAGATATGTTTGGAGTTTCAATTACCTTTGGATTTACAGATACTTGTACCGCTTCAAGTACATTTCTACCTGCTAGGTCTATGGCTGCTCCTCTTTCAAATTGTAGTGGAATATTTGCTCTTTCTGATGCTATAAGTGCATCTACTAGAGTATTTACATTTCCTCCTGCTAAGTAATGGGCTTCTAGATTTTCTATTTTTAAATCAAGTCCGGCTTTAGTTGCTTTAATCATTGGTATTACTATTCTTCTAGGGCTTACTCTTCTTAGTTTCATTCCAATAAGGGTTGAGATTCTAATCTTTACTCCTGAAAAATATGCTGTAATCCATAGCCCAACCGGTACGAATGAAAAGAATAATATTAGAAATATTATTACTGCTACTACTATTCCTCCGCTTAAAATATTAGATAATATACTTCCATCCATTTTTTATCTCCTAACTATTACTTTTGATCCGTCAACTTTTGACACGACAATTTTCTCTCCATGTTCTATCATTCCATCTTCGGAAATTGCTTCGAGTTTTGCTCCTTCGATAAAGATAAATCCTGTAGGTTTTAAAGGTGTGAGAGTGTATCCCACATCTCCTACGCTGACATCTGGTCTATCCACTGATAGATATCCCTTGGTAGAGGTTAGAGAATCGTTTAAAGATATCTTTTGTAAAAACTCTGACTTCATTCCCCTCTTTATCATTATGTTCGTTGCAAAGATTCCCACAATCATCGCTGATGCTGTTGGCACGAGTCCTCTTTCAAAACTTCCCATTGCAAGGATTACTCCCGCCACGGAAAGGATTATGCCCATTATGCCGCAGATTCCAAATCCTGGTATCACTGCTTCAATAAGTATAAGTGCAATTCCCACCATAAATAAAAGGGCGACATAGACACTCGACTCGGTGACGATTATATTTCCTACAAAAAATACTATAAATAATAATATTGATAGGGTCCCAAAGAGTCCAAACCCAGGACTAAATATTTCTATGATCATGGCTACTAGAGCTATGGTCAAGATAGCTGTGCTTACATACCTATTTGAAATGAGGTTAAGCAGTCTAATCTCCTGCGGCTCCCTATAATCTTCAGTAGTTGAAATATTTTCTAGTTCCAATACATTTTTTAGATCTTTTACAGTTCCGTCAGATATTCCATAGTCTAGAGCATGGCTTGAACTTATGAGAATCTCAGGTACATTCTTGGATGCATTTTTGCCTAATGGTTTTTTAAGCATATCCAATGAATCCTTGCTGATTCCCTTCTTTTTTTCAACTCTAGATAGAAATTCATTTAAATTCTTGGAGTTATCTTTTAAATTCTTATTTATATTTCCTATTGCCGCGCTCTGATTTAGATAAATCTTGTCACAGCTTAGAGCTATGATGGTAGATTCTGCCTCAGTGGGTTCTTCACAGTAGGCAATAGTATTGGAATTGGAATTTAAAATTAAATTTGCAATTTCAAATGCCGCCTTGGTAGACCCGCCTTTGGAAGATATTTTAAATACTACATCCTTATTGTTTTCAGCTCCGTCTTTTAGTGCGAGCTTTACATTCATAAGGGTAGCTTCATTTATTTCTCCACTTATATCCATTACCACAGCTTCTTTTGCATGGACAGAGATAAACATCATGAGAATAATTATGATTAAATATTTTAGCTTTTTCATAAGATCTCCTTAGAAAAAAAAGCCTTAGGAAATCCTAGGCTTAATTTAAATACTTAGAAGCAATGGAATTTACTTTTTTCCCATCGGCTTTTCCCTTCACCTTTGGCATAACTTCTTTCATGAGTTCACCAATTTGTTTCTTGTCTGTGATGGATAGTTTTTCGATGGCTTCTTTAATTATATCTTCTAATTCTTCATCTGTTAATTGCTTTGGTAGGTACTCAAGAATAATTTTTATTTCTTCTTCTGTTTGAGCGACTAAATCATCTCTACCGCCACGTTTAAATTCGTCAATTGAAGATACTCTTTCTTTATATTGTTTGGAAATTATGTCTATAACTTCTTCGTCGGAAAGATCAACTCTCTTGTCGACTTCAATCTGTTTGATGGCAGCGCGCACCATGGTGATGGTGTCCTTTTTTATCTTGTCATGAGATTTCATTGCAGCTTTTAAGTCCTGCATTAGCTTTTCTTTTATTGACATACTGCACCTTCTTTAGTATCTTTTAAATTTCTTTCTACGCGCTTCTTCAGATTTTTTCTTTCTTCTTACGCTTGGTTTTTCGTAATGTTCT
>CAMYEJ010000131.1 GCA_947254665.1 uncultured Peptoniphilus sp. | reverse complement strand
GGTAATACAGTTATCAATTAGAAAAAGAAAATTATCAAAAAGAAATGGCTAAATTGTAAACAAATTGTAAATTGAATAATTAAAAGATATTTGTTACCATAAACGTAGAGGTGAATTATGAAAAAAATACTTACAGCAGTTGTACTTTCACTGCTAATGATTCTAAGTGCATGCAGCCCTGCATCACTTTCATACTTAGACCAAGTTTCAAAGACAACAAAATGGACTAAGTACACAGAAGAAGGTAAAATAACAGTTAAGATTGACGGAAAAGACGAAAAAGGCAACAAAATAAACGCAGAAATTCCTATTGAAATCAAATCTGTAAATGACAACATGAAGGCAAAGGTAGATCTTAAATATGGACTTAAATCCTTCAAAGAAAATCTAGCTAAAACAGAAGGAAAAGATGCTCTAAAGGGAATCGAAATTCCAGATGAAATAGCTCTAACAGTATTCACAGACGGAACCAAATTCATAGTTAAGAAATCACAAATACTTGACCTTGCAAAAGACATGGCTCCAGAATCAATCAAAAACGTAAAAGAAGAATATGTAGGACTTGAAACTACAAAAACAAAAGAAGACGTACAAACAGAAAAGATTCAAGCATATCTTCAATCTGAAGAATTCAAAGCAGACATGATTAAGCTAGTAAAAGATGGACTAGATGGATTCAAAGCTGCAAAAGAAATGAAGGTAGAAAAAAATACCTATACCTATGAAGCTAACATGGAAGATGCTGTAAAAGACATCGCAGGAGCAATGGAAAATATCGTTAAGAATAAAGATAAAATCGCTCCAACTATTGCAGATATGGCAAACAAGATGGGCTTCAAAGAAGTAACTGCAGACAAAGTAAAAGCTGAACTAGCTAAGATAGATGCAAAATCATTAAACGAATCAATAAAATCTGAAAAAGATTTAAAAGATGCAAAATTCAAATTCCAAACTACATTTGGCGAAGATTCAATAGAACAAAACCTATCATGCAAATTTAATCTTGATAAGGTAGGAGTAATCTCAGTTGAATCTAACTCAAAAACTGTAAAAGATGATAAAGTAAAAGTAGAACTTCCAAAAGATGCAAAGATATTTACACAAGAAGAACTATTTGGAAATCTTGGAACAAATGTAGGACCTATATTCTTAGTAACACTTAACGATGATGTTGTAGCATTTGAAGATGCAGAACCATTTATACAAGAAAGTAGAACCTTCGTACCATTTAGAGCAATCCTTGAAAAAGCAGGAGCAAAAGTTGAATGGGATCAAGAATCTAAGAAAGTAACAGCAGAACTAGATGGCAAAAAAGTCGAAATGACTATTGGAAATAAAAAAGTCTTAGTAGATGGAAAAGAAGTTGAATTAGACGTAGCACCAATGGTTAAAGACAACAGAACTTATATTCCACTAAGAGGAGCATTCGAAGGACTAGGATTCAAAGTTGAATTCGAAAAGGATGACAATCTATATTCAATAGACATGAAAAAAGAAAAATAATTAGAGATTAAAATGAAAATCCTTGGGAAACCAAGGATTTTTTATTGGGGTGACTATAGTTGAGAAAATAGTCTTCTTTTTCGAAAAATAATGATTTCTTAAACTTCCAACAAAAAAAGCGGCGGGTGCCGCTTAATAGTTCTAATATCCTTTTTCGAAATCAACTATATTTATAAGTTCTTCTTTTTCTTTTAATCTCTTTAGATTTACCGCTGCTGATCTTGCTTTTCTCTTTAGGAAGTCTTCTGATGAGTCAGAGGTGTGTGGGGTGATGTAGATATTTTCTAGATCCCAAAGCTTAGATTTTTCATCTAGTGGTTCTTTAAATACTACATCTAGCGCCGCTGCTTTTAGATGATTTGATTTAAGTGCATCGAATAATGCTTCTTCATCTACAACTGTGCCACGGCTTATGTTTACAAATGATGAGCCTTTTTTCATGTTGGCAAAAAACTTGCTATCTATTGTTTTATAAGTTTTTTCCGTCGTTGGAAGAAATGATACCACATAATCCATCTTTGGTAGCACTTTTTCTAAATCTTCATTTTTTACTATTTCATCGAAGTCTTCAACTTTTCTTCCGCTGGTGTTTACACCTGTGATGGTCTTTACGAATGGTTTAAGTCTTAGTAGTGTTTCTTTTGCGATGGCTCCTGTGCCTAAAAATAGTGCGTGCTTGTCATAGAGGGTGCCTGTTCCTTCGAGTCTCTTCCAAATGTGATTTTTTTGTTGTTCTAGATATTTTTTATTTTGTTTTTCTATTTGCAAGATATTGTAGACGATCCATTCTGCTATCGGTTCGCTATATGCGCCGTGATTGTTGCAGAGGATGATGTCTTTTTCCTTTATATATTCCAAATCCATGTAGTCGATTCCTACTGAGTATAGAAATATATATTTTAGATTTTTAAATTCTTTTAGTTTTTCTCTATTTAAAAGTTTAAACTCCATTCCTCCACAGATGATGTCTACATCCTTTGGATAGTTGCCAGATTTTATATCTGCGTTTGTCACATGAAAGGTCTCATAGCCAAGTTCTTTTCCGTATTCTGCTAATTCTTTTAAATTGTCGTTAAATATTAATGCTTTCATCTTAATTCTCCAAAAATTTATTTACTTCTTCTGATATTTCTTTCGCGTGGGTAACCACCATGCCGTGGTCATAGCCCGGTATTATTTTAAGGGTGCTGCTATCTTTGAAAAATTCGTAGGTCTCTTCAATTTTTTCTAGCTTTACCACCTTATCTTCTGATCCGTGTAAAAATAGTTTCTTTATATGGGACACGGTTTCGCCTTTGTAAGTGTAGCTCATGATAGCTTTATTTATATCCATTGGGTCTCTCTGTTTAAGGGCGAGCCTTGTGACTCTTTCCAATGTTTGATGGTCGTGTTTTTCGTTAAAGACATACCTCTTTAGCATCTGTCTTGTGCTTTCTCTTGTGAGGGAGCTGTCGTAGCTTGGCTTTAAGCTGTAGAGTTTTCTAAGTTCTTCTTGGTATACGGTGATGGTATTCATGATTTCCGTAGGTATGCTACTTAGGTGCATAGTGTCTAGGAAACTTTTGTAGTTGTCGTCGAGACGATTTACTCCATTTATTCCCATTGCAGATACAAAGATGGCATGGTCGATATTTTCTTCCAGTCTTGTTTTGAAAAGTTCATAGATTATTGCGCCACCCATGGACCAGCCGAGTATGTCAAATTTTTTAAATCCAAATGATTTAATAAATCTATAGCACACCCAGGCTAACTGATCTATGCTGTAGTAAAAATAGTTAAAACTTGTGTCGCCGAAACCTGGAAGGTCAAAGGCAATTATTCTTCTTTTTCCCAAATATTTTTCTATATTGTAAAAACATTCCTTGGCGGTCATGTTTCCGTGTATTAAAAAAATTACAGGAGCGTCTTTTTGATTATCATCGTAGGCAATTTCTTCGCCTAGAATTTTTCTTTTCATATAACCTCCTAATTTATAAACCAATTATATTATATATTAAATTCTAATTTTTATCATTATATAGATT
>CAMYEJ010000130.1 GCA_947254665.1 uncultured Peptoniphilus sp. | reverse complement strand
GAATTTTACTCAACAAATAGATATTATGTATATAGAGGTGTTATATGTACAAAATTTACTCAGATGTAGCTGGAGATTTTTTCGAAAGCGACCTAAGTAGAGCCGAAATTATTCCTATGGAATTTATCATAGACGAAAAAGTCTATACACATACATTAGATTATAGTGAAATGTCTAAGGAAGAATTTTTAAAGAAATTAAAAACTTCGGACATGTCTACCACAATGGTAAATCAATTTAAATTTGAAGAGACTTTTAGAAAGCCATTGGAAGAAGGCATGGATATTCTATATGTGGCATTTTCTTCAGGACTTAGCGGACAGTACCTACAAGCAGTTAACGCAAAGGATGCCCTTGAAGCTGAGTTCCCAGATAGAAAGATTGAGGTTGTAGATACTAAGAATGCAACCTGGGGAATGGAAATTTTACTCCATAGAGCCATAGTAAACTTAGATAAAGGCATGGGCTTAGAAGATAATGCAAAAGATTTGGCGAAGCTTGTAGATAATGTAGCTACAATATTTATCGTTGAAGATCTTATGCATCTAAAACGTGGCGGCAGACTTTCTGCTACCGAGGCTTTCTTAGGGACTGCAATCAAAATAAAACCAATCCTTAAAATAGACGAAGAAGGAAAATTAAAACCTATCGACAAGGCAAGAGGATTAAAATCGGCTTACAAAAAATTAGTAGATATTTATTTTAATAATAGAGATGAAAAATCTAACAAAATTATTATTTTCCATTGTGCAAATCTTGAAGGTGCAAATGCACTAAAAGAAGCTCTGGAAAAAAGAGATGAAAACCTTCAAATTGAAATTGGAGAATTAAATCCTATAATCGCTGTGCATACAGGTGTAGGACTAACTGCAATGACATTTGAGGGGGTGAAAGGTTGACAGATAAAAAGAAAACTGTGGTGCTTGGAATAAGTGGTGGCGTGGACTCATCTGTTGCAGCCTATCTTTTAAAAGAACAAGGCTACAATGTCATCGGTGTATTTATGAAAAACTGGGACGAAAATGATGAAGAATGTACCGCCACAGACGACTATCTTGATGTGGTAAAAGTTGCAAACGCACTGGATATCAAGTACTATACTGTTAACTTTGAAAAGGAATATTGGGACACTGTCTTTACATATTTCTTAAACGAATATAAAAAAGGCAGAACTCCAAACCCCGACGTAATGTGCAACCAAAATATAAAGTTCAAAGCGTTTTTAGATTTTGCTTTAAAACTTGGCGCAGATTATATAGCCATGGGTCATTACGCAAGAGTTAAACACGAAAATGGACATAGCTACTTACTACGTGGGGTGGACGAAAATAAGGATCAGTCTTATTTCCTATCTAGAGTTAAAGAAGAAGCTCTTAAAAAAACTATCTTCCCTATTGGAGATATAAAAAAAGAAAGAGTTAGAGAGATCGCAGAAGAATTAAATCTTGCAACTGCAAAGAAAAAAGATTCCACCGGAGTATGTTTTATCGGCGAGAGAGATTTCAATAAATTCTTGGATAAATTTCTATTTACAAAACCAGGAAAGATTGTAGATGAGGCTGGAAACGTGCTAGGAGAGCACTCTGGGCTAATGCACTACACCATTGGACAGAGAAAAGGAATCGGTATCGGTGGAGTTGGAACTGGAGAACCATTCTTCGTTGCGGATAAAAATTTAGAAAAAAATGAATTAATAGTTGCACAAGGGGTGGATAATCCTATATTATATAGAGATGAGTTCTATGTTGAAGAACCATTTTTTATAAATGGAACACCAGACTATCCACTTAACTGTACAGGAAAGATAAGGTACCGTGCTCCCGATGTGGGCATGGTTGTAACAAAAATAGACGACGACACACTTAAAGTTAAGCTCGAAAAACCATTAAAAGGTGTAACTCCAGGACAAATAGCTGTGTTTTATTCTGGAGAAATATGCCTGGGTTCTGGTATAATTAAATAAATAGGAGGAATTTTATGATTTTAAAATTACAAAAAAGAGATCAACACGGAAAAAATAAAGTAGACAAACTTAGACAAGAAGGACTTGTACCAGGAGTTGTTTACTCAAAGGGAGAAGAAGCAGTATCAGTATCTGTAGTTGAAAAAGATTTATTAAAGGCTTATGAAGTAAATGGTCTTTCAAACATTTTCAAAGCTGACTTAGACGGAGCACAAAAGGACCTTTTAATCAAAGAAATCCAAAAACATCCATTTAAGAATCAAATCCTACACTTTGATGCATACCTAATCGATATGAATCAAAAGATTAGAGTTACTATTCCAGTAGTTCTAGAAGGAAGAGATAACATCAAGGCTCAACCATCAGTTATTATGCAAATCGTTGATAGCGTAGAAATTGAATGTCTACCAGGAGATCTTCCATCAGAAGCAGTTGTAAATGTAGTTGACATGCAAATTGGCGACAACATGACAGTTGCTGATCTAGATATCGCAGGAAATGACAAAATTCATATCCACGCAGATCCAGAAGAAGTTGTAGCAGTTCTATCTGAACCACAAGAAGAAAATCTTGAAGAAACTGACGAAGAAGTATCAGTAGAAGTTCCAACTGTAGCTGAAACTGAAGCAAAAGAAGAATAATAATATTTATTTAAAGATAGCTAGAATTTCTAGCTATTTTTTTATTTAAATCTTTTTTAGAAAACTAAGACATTAAAAAAACAAGGAGTTATTTTCCTTGCTTTTATTTCTTTAAATTTAAAGTAAAAAAACTTCGATATCTCGAAGTTTAATTTTTTAATCTTTAAGGACTGGTCTTACTCTTTCGTAGAGTAGGACTGTTACCACTGCTGTTATAGATCCTTTAATGATGTTAAATGGAATTATACAGTATACCATCATTGTAAATAAATCTGTTACCTTTGGAAATATTTTACTTCCCATTGCTACTATAGCTTCCATCGGCATAATCTTTGCGTAAAGTGGAAATATAAAGTAGTAGTTTGATATAAATGCAGATGCTGTCATAATAACTACCCCAAGCACCAAAGAAATTATAGCTCCTTTAAAGGTTCTATATCTTCTGTAGTATACTGAAGCTGTAATCGCATATACAGATGCGATTATAAAATTTGAAAGCTCTCCTACTCCTCCCGTGTCTGTGCCTGTGATTATTATATTTAAAATATTTTTAATCGCTGCAATGATCACTCCATAGATTGGTCCCATGGTAAATGCTCCTAAAAGCACTGGTACGTCAGAGATGTCCAGCTTCATAAATGCAGGTGCGATAAATGCAAGTGGCATCTTTATATTCATAAGTATAAATGCCATTACAGATAAAACTGCAACCCTTGTGATGTTTCTTGTCTTAATTCCTCTTCTTGTTGTGTTATTCATAATTCCTCCCTTGCTTGGGCATAAAAAAATGCCCCAATGCTTCAGGGGCTTCTTCTATCATCCAGACTATACTGTCGGTACCTGAATCACACAGGTTCAGCTTGCGCTCGCGGACTTTACCGCCGGTCGGGATTTTCACCCTGCCCTGAAGAATAACTATACTAATTTTATATTATCTATTTTAGCTTGTCAATCTTTATAGAGATGTTCTATTA
>CAMYEJ010000129.1 GCA_947254665.1 uncultured Peptoniphilus sp. | reverse complement strand
TTACCTCTATATTTCTAATAAAATTTATAATTATATGTAAAAAGAGACCCATTAGGGTCTCTCAAATTCTATTTTATTCAGCAAGTTTAGCTTTAAGTTCTTGAGTGTTCTTAATTGATTCAATTAGTGAATCAGCTAATGCTTCCATATCATTTTTGTTTGCGACATTTAAAGAAGTATTGATTGTAACTCTTTCACCAAGAACGTCTATAAGCTTCATGTTTTCGTTTAGATAATCTTCAATTTTATCTCCGACTGTACATGCCCAAGTACCATTTTCAATGATACCAACTGTTCTGTTTTGTAGATTTAGAGCAGCCATGTCAGCGATGAAGTTCTTCATTGGAGGATAAATTCCAAGGTTATAAGTTACAGAAGCTAAAACGATGTGTGAATATTGGAAAGCTTTAGCTATTAGGTAAGATACGTGAGTTTTTGAAACGTCAAATACTTCTACTTTTGTCATACCTTTTTGTACTAAGTCGTTAGCTAATTCTTGTGCAGCTCTTTCTGTATTTCCATACATTGAACCGTAAACAATTAGTACACCGTAATCTTCTGGTTCATATTTAGACCATTTGTCATATTTGTCTATAATATATCCGAAATTGTTTCTCCAAACAAGTCCGTGAAGTGAACAGATATATTTAACTTGTGGTAGAAGTGGTCCAGCTTTTTTAAGAACATCTTGAATGAATGGTCCATACTTACCTACGATATTAGTTAGGTATCTACGTCCTTCATCTAGCCAATCTCTATCCCAATCAACTTCGTCATTGAATAGTTTTCCGTCAAGAGCCTTGAATGATCCAAATCCGTCTGCTGTGAATAGTACTCCATTGTAAGTGTCAAATGACATTATAACTTCTGGCCAGTGAACCATTGGAGCTTCTATAAAAGCAAGTGTATGCTTACCGAAACTTCTAGTGTCACCTTCTTTAACTATTTCGATATTCTCATCAGGAATCTTGTATCCAATTTGTCTCATTATATCAAAAGCTTGTTCACTTGAGATTATTTTACATTTTGGATATCTTAGAAGTACTTCTTCTATAGCTCCACAGTGGTCTGGTTCCATGTGGTGAATTAGAAGGTAATCTAGTGGTCTTCCATTTAGAACTTCTCTTACTCTTTCAAGATAATCTCTTGCAATTGACCAGTCTACAGAGTCAACTAATACAGTCTTTTCATCTAATAGAAGATAAGAGTTGTAAGATACTCCGTCTGGAATTGGGAACATATTTTCAAATAATTCTATTCTTTTATCGTTACCGCCTACATAGTATAGGTCTTCAGCAACTTCTCTAATTTTGTACATTGACATAGTAAAAAACCTCCTAATTACTTTCTATCAGCTGGGAAATCAGCTTCTATAAATTCAGATTTTTCAGTTTGACAATCTGGGCATACCCAATCATCTGGTAGTCTGTCAAATACTGTACCTGGATCAATTTCACCTTCTGGATCGCCTAAATCTGGATCATATTCATATCCACATCCTGGGCAAACATATACGCCTGCTGTTGGTGCAAGTTTTCTAGGTTTTGATCTTCTTACTTTCTTCATAGGTGGAGCTGGTTTCTTTTCGCCAGTTCCCAATGCTTCTGCAAGAAGTGGCATGATTTCGAATATATCTCCAACAATACCGTAGTCAGCATTTTTAAATATTGGAGCTCCTGCGTTTTTATTAACTGCAACTATTGTAGATGCATCTTTGATTCCCTTTAAGTGTTGGCTTGCTCCAGATACACCTAGTGCGATATATAGGTTTCCTCTAAATTTTTGTCCTGACATACCAACGTATCTTTCAAGTGGTAATAGTTTCATATTTTCTGCTACTGGTCTTGAAGATCCTAGCGCTGCTCCTGCTGCTTTTGCAACTTTACGAGCTAGCTCTAATCCTTTTTCATCTCCAATACCTTTACCAACTGAAACTACTCTTTCAGCATCTCCAATTGGAGTGTTTATATCTATACCAACTGAGAAGTCGTATCCATCTTTCTTAAGATTTTTTACTAATATATCAACAGCTTCTTTTGCTGTGTCAGCTTTAATTATTTCTCTTTTTCTTTCTCCAGTTATAGGTCCTTGTTTTTTTCCTGGAGCTACAGCTTTAGATCCACCGCCACGTTTAGGCATTTTTCCTATTATGTGAGAAGCTATAACAACTCTTTGAATTTCATTAGTTCCTTCATAGATTGTAGTGATCTTAGCATCTCTGTACATTCTTTCAACATCCATGCCCTTTAGGTATCCGTTTCCACCATGGATTTGAAGTGCATCATTTACTACTTCTAGAGCGATATCAGACGCATACATCTTAGCCATTGCAGATTCCATACCATAGTTTTCATGGTTAGTCTTCATTTCTGCTGCAGAGTAAATCAAGAATCTTGCACAACGTAGTTTAGTTGCCATATCAGCAAGTTTAAATGAAATAGCTTGTTGTTGAGCAATTGGTCTACCAAATTGAATTCTTTCTTTTGAATATTTAAGAGCAGCTTCATAAGCTCCTTGTGCAATACCTAGTGCTTGAGCAGCGATACCTATACGTCCACCGTCAAGAGTTTGCATTGCAATTCTAAATCCTTGTCCTTCTTGTCCAAGTAAGTTTTCTTTTGGAACTTTTACATTGTTGAATTGAAGTTCTGCAGTGGATGATGATCTAATACCTAATTTATCGTAATGATCTCCAAATGTGAAACCTTCCCATCCTTTTTCAACAATAAATGCAGATATTCCATGAGTACCAATTCCAGGTGTAGTTACTGCAAACACTACATAATAGTCAGCTTTAGGAGCGTTTGTGATGAATATTTTGTTACCATTAAGAATGTAATAATCACCATCTAACTCTGCTACTGTTTCAGTTCCACCAGCATCAGATCCTGCTTCTGGTTCAGTAAGACCGAAAGCACCGATTTTTTCACCTTTTGCAAGTGGCACTAAATATTTTTGTTTTTGTTCTTCTGTACCGAATGCTTCGATTGGATAAGAACCTAGTGAAGTATGAGCACTTAGTATAACTCCTACACCACCATCAACTCTTGAAAGCTCTTCTACAGCTATCGCATAAGAAATAGCATCCAATCCAGCTCCGCCATATTTCTTTTCATATGGTAGACCCATCCATCCGTGTTCACCCATCATCTTAACGATTTCATCTGGGAACTCGTTGTTTTGATCAAGTGAAAATGCTATCGGCTTAACTTCCGCTTCTGCAAATTCTCTTACTGCTTTACGTAAAGCTTCATGTTGTTCTGTTGTTTTAAATAACATTGATTTACCCCCTTCATCTTTATGAGCATTTATACCTTTTTCAGTAGATTTTTCAAAAGATTTATCAACTTTATTATCTTTTCTTGCTTTTTCTACATTTTTGATACTGTTATTTTTCTCGCTTTTAGTATTTTGAGAATCTTGATGCTCATTTTTTTTCATTTCCCTCTTGTTAGATGTTTGTTTAACATCTGCATTTTTGTCTTTAATGTCGGTCAGTTTAGCTCTTTCGTCTTTATTATTTTCTTCTTTTGGATGCTCTTCATTTTTAAAATTCTTTTTATTAGGCTTCCTTCCTTTAAAG
>CAMYEJ010000128.1 GCA_947254665.1 uncultured Peptoniphilus sp. | reverse complement strand
TTTAAAGTTTATAATATAAGTACTTTAAGTTCTCATTTGTATAAAAATACACTTTAAATATTATTTTTTATATTTTTTTAAACGTTTATTGGAAGTTTAAGTTCTAAAGGAGGTATTATGAATTTCGGTAACAAAATCAAAAGTCTAAGGGAAGAGAAAGGTCTAACTCAAAAAGAGCTTGCGGACATGCTTGGAACTTCTCTTAAAACAATAAGCAACTACGAGGTGAAAGGAACCCGCCCTCGCACCATGAAAAATTTTGAAAAATTGGCAGAAATCTTCGATGTCAATGTAAACTATCTGTTGACTGACGAGGAATATTTCATCATGCAAGCAATGGACACTTACGGATACAAAGGCGCAAAGGATGCCCAGGATCTAGTGGAATCTATGAAGGGACTCTTCGCCGGAGGTGAACTGCCAGAGGAGGACAAGGACGTGGTGTTTAAAGCTATTTCAGAGGCATATTGGGAATCGAAACTAAAGAATAAAAAATATTCAAAGAAGACTGATGGCAATGAGTAATAGATGGATTTATGAAAAGGTAAATGAGCTTGTCGAAAAGTACAAGACTAGAAATCCCGAGGAACTTGCAAAGTCTCTGGATATTTCCATAAAGTACATGGATTCTACCAAGACTCTTCTCGGAATGTACCAGGTTATTTTGAAAAATAGATATATATTCATCCCGAACAATTTAGGAAGTTTAAAAGACACAGTCCTCGCCCACGAGATTGGTCACGACCAACTCCACAGAGAAGAATCTCTAAAGGGAGTTACCTTTCACGAAAGTAGAGTCTTCAACCCAGTAAATGTTTTTGAAATCGAAGCAAATATTTTCGCTGCTCACCTACTAATCCCTGACGATGACCTTTTAAAGATGATGAAGTATGTGGAAAGTGACAGAGACTTGGCGGTAGGACTCGGTGTGGATATAAATCTTCTAAATCTTAAAATTTCTGAGATGGTGAAGTTAAATATCATCGACCTTAAAAATATTTTGCCAAGTAGTCCTGACTCAGGATTTTTAAAGAAGTACAAACCGAGAAACGATCTAGATTAATTGGAGGTCCTCATGGGAATTATAGACTACTCAAGAGAACCCACTTCAGATATAGCTTTTGTAGATATGAAATCTTTCTATGCCAGTGTCGAATGTGTTGAGAGAGGTCTTCATCCCCTCAAGACTTCCCTCTGCGTCATGAGCCGCTCAGACAATTCAAACGGTCTTATCCTTGCAAGCTCTCCCGTGTTTAAAGAGGTCTTTGGCAAAGAAAATGTAGGAAGAAGCAGGGATCTTCCCTTCGATATAGAAACTCGCAAATTTAGTTTTGAAAAGGCAAGGCATCAAAATATTCCCATTACGAAAGATTATGTAAATTATATAGAAACTTGGGCTAAGAATACCCTCATAGTTCCTCCGAGGATGGCGTTTTATATAGAGGAAAATCTAAAGATACAAAAGGTATTTGAAAATTTTGCATCGGTGGATGAAATATATCCCTACTCTATCGACGAAGGATTTCTAGACCTGACCTCTTCTCTAAATTATTTTGTAAGAAATAGCGCCCTTAGTCGTCGCGAAAAGTTGGATATTGTCTGTGCAAAAATTCAAAGTGAAATCAGAAAAGAAACGGGCATTTTCTCCACCGTCGGCATGAGCAACGCAAATCCACTTCTTGCAAAACTTGCACTGGATAACGAAGCTAAGAAGACTCCAACCATGAGGGCTAACTGGTCCTACGAAGATGTGGAGAAAAAGGTGTGGAACATAGAAAATCTCACCGACTTTTGGGGCATCGGAAGTAGAACCGCAAATAGACTTAACAAATTATTTATATACAGCATAAGAGATCTTGCAAACTCTGATCCAGATCGTCTGGCAAAAGAATTCGGAGTCATGGGAGTGCAGCTTTGGTTCCATGCAAATGGCGTGGACGAAAGCAATCTAAAAGAACCATATATTCCAAAGTCAAAGGGCATCGGCAATTCCCAAGTTCTTCCGAGAAATTATACGAACCAAAAAGAAATAGAAATCGTCCTCTCAGAGATGGCAGAACAGGTTGCAATCCGACTTCGAAGAATAAAAAAGAAGGCAAATACCATCGCCATCTACATCGGTTTTAGCTACGAAGAGAGGAAGAGACCCATAAATGTACAGAAGAAGATAAGACCATCTCAAAGCACAAAAGTGTTGGTAAGAGAAGTCCTATCCCTATTTCGAGAAAAGTACGACGGCGGTGCGGTTAGAAATATTGGCATCAGGTATGACAATTTAACAGACGAAGACTACTGCATCTTCACCCTGTTTGAAGACGTAAAAAAGATAGAAAAAATGGAAAATTTAGACAAAGCCATCGATAAGATAAGAGACAAGTACGGCTACATGGCAATTCAAAAGGCGACCTCTCTTATGGAAGGCTCCAGGTCAAAGGAGAGAAGCACACTTATCGGCGGTCACTGTGGAGGTTTAGATGGAATAATATGATAGATAGAACGTACTTACCCTATGAATCGGCGCGAAAATACATGGATAGAGGCATGGTGAAGTGGATGGGATTCTTCCTGTCTGAACACACATCAGCCCTGACACAAGTTGGAGATAGAGTCTACTTCACGGACAAATTTTCAAAAGAAGAAAAGTCTCTCCTCCTCACCCAAGTATTTTTAAATAGAAGTAGAATTTTACTTGCAATAAGAGATGAAAAAATCCCCTACTTAGGACAAATCTATGACATAAGTGGAGAAAAAATACTTTTAAAGACGGACTATAAAATAATTAAGATCGAAGTTTCAGAAATATTTGAGATTACACTGGCAGAGGGAGAATAAGAATGGATAGATTGGAGAAAAATATTTTTCAACTGGACTACTACAGCGAAAATTACACAAGATTCGAAAATGACTTCTATCGATATACACAGACGAATATCCCACTTACATTCTTAACCGATGATTTTGTACAGATGATGGCAAAAACCGGCAGAAGCTACTTTAGATTAAATTCACAGAATGCAAAGGATAAAAGGGACCATTACTTTGTATTTGAAATCGAAAATCCAAATGAAAATAGCGAATTTAAGCTTTATAGATATGTAGGACATAGATTAAAAATAGAAGAAAAGAGATAAACCACCTTGGTAATTTTACGAAGGTGGTTTTATTTTCGAATTTGAAAAATGTATTCTAGCTGCAAAATGATTTAACTTACATTTTATTAAATAAAATCATAAATATAAATCATTAACTTAGATTACAAATTTATAAATGATCCATTGAGCTTTAATAGATAACTCTGAAGGACAATCTAAAAAAAATATTTAAACACTTAAAATTTAAAAAAACTCTAGGTTAAAAAATACTAATCTAGAGTTCTCTTTAAATTAATTTATAGATATACATTCATTACAATAAAAAAAAGTTCGATTTAATTAAAAATCGAACCATGGCGGAGAAGGTGGGATTCGAACCCACGTGGGCTTGCACCCTAACGGTTTTCAAGACCGCCCCGTTATGACCGCTTCGGTACCTCTCCAAAAATGGTGACCCATGCGCGATTCGAACGCGCGACACCTTGATTAAAAGTCAAG
>CAMYEJ010000127.1 GCA_947254665.1 uncultured Peptoniphilus sp. | reverse complement strand
TCCGCTATTTTTTTATTTACTAAATTAAAAAATTAAATTTAATATTAAAATTTGATATATAAAAATGCTACGATAAACTCGTAGCATTATCTTTTAATTATTTTTAACATTTATAGTCTTAAAGTCTGTATATACAGCAAGACCTAGCACCTTTTGAGGGTGTCTCTTTACATTTATTTTTTCTGTGTAATCAACTGCTATATTTGAAGAATATCTCACTGAGGAATACTTAGCTGCAAGGGTAGCAGCGTATTCAATTGCGCTTTCAGAGAACTCTCTACCATCATTTTTAATAATTACATGAGATCCCGGTGCATCCTTCACGTGGAACCAAAGATCATTTCTTCCCGCAGATTTAAATGTAAGATTGTCGTTTTGTCTGCTATTTTTGCCGACGAAGATTGTAAAACCATCTTCAGTCTTAAATTCAAGAGGTTTAGAAAGTTTTACCTTCTTCTTATTTTTCTTTTTTATAAATCCAAAATTTCTAAGTTCATCCTGTATTTCTTCGATGTCTTCTTTTTTTTCAGCAATTTCCAAATAAGATTTTGCAGAATTTAAATATAAGAGTTTATTTTTTGTATTTTCAATTTCTGGTTTTAAAACTTCTTCACGTACCTTCATCTTTTGATAAGTTTTAAAGAATTTTCTTGCATTTTCTTGAGCGGAGAGTCTCGCGTCTAGAGGAATAGTAATTGGATTCATATTGTCAAAGAAATTTTCTAGTGTAACTTCTTTTTCACCTTTTTCAATTCTATAAGAGTTTGAAGAGATAAGGTCGCCGTAGACTTTATACTTCTCACGGTTTTTAGAATCTTCCTGTTCAATTACAAGTTTTTCCAGTTTCTTTTCAAGTTTAGAAATATTGTGATCTACTACTTTTAGTACATCTGACCCTATATTTTTAAGGTTTATATCCTTTGATTTTTCAAAGTAAAATTTATCTATTGCTGATGAAATGCTAGGCAATTCTTCTAAATTAGAACTATTGTAGTAGCTTGGTTTAAAAGATGTGAAGTCTATTAGTTTTCTCTCGCTATTATAGATTAAATAAGCCTTTGAAGTATGATCTAAATCAGAAAAAAACTTAGTTATTTTACTTCCATTAGTCTCATTTAGCTCAAGTCCACTAAGAGGCATGTCCTCATCGACAGATAGTCTTTCTGCAAGTTCTCTCGCTGTTGTGTTGCTTATTCCGGTGAAGAGATTTACAAAAGTATTCTTAATAGATTTTCCCTTTGGTGCTTCATCTAAAATCTTTATAAAATCTTCGGAGTTTAAACCGATAGGATTTATTTTATCTGAAATTACTTCAAAGTTGTATTCTAAACCAGGGAGCACAGAACGAACGCGAGAAATATGCGGTCCGATTCTCTTTATAGAATCTATTATCTTTCCGCCTTCAGTAAGTATAATATTTGAATGTCTGCCCATGATTTCTAGATTTAGCCTTTTTATAACCAAATCTCCAAGTTCAGAGCGGCTTTCTATATCGATAAATAAGATTCTGTCCATCTTGTGTTGCGAAATATCTTTTACCACACCACTTTGCAGATGTTTCCTGAGAAGCATACAGAAGGAAGGTGGCATCTGTGGATTTTCGTAATCAATTTCTGTCAAATTTATTCTAGGAAATGTGGCGTTAGTAGATATGAACAGTCTGTATTTTTCGCCCATTCCTCTCATTTGTATAATTATATCCGTATCGTTTGTTTGGTATATTTTTTCTATTTTAAGTCCGAGGATTTTATCTCTCAGTTCATTTTTCAAAGCTAGCATGGTAGATCCATCGTAAGCCATAAAATCACCTCATAGAAATTATATCAAGAAGAGAGGCATTTACCAAATTATTTTAAAATCATAATTAATAGTTTTTTAAGAAATTAAGACTTCTTTATTTGATAAAATATAGTTGGAGGTTACTATGGACGTATATAATATTTTAGTCGCAGAAGACGATAAAGAGATAAGAGATTTAATAGGTCTTTACTTAGAAAGAGAAAATTACAGAGTTTTCTACGCAGAAGACGGAGAAAAGTGCCTGGAAATATTTAATAGAGAACACATTGATTTAATCATCATGGATCTTATGATGCCTAATGTATCTGGTGAAGATGCAATCCTTAGGATCAGAGAAAACTCCTATGTACCAATTATAATTCTATCTGCAAAATCCCAAGAATTTGAAAAGATAATCGGTTTAAATATCGGTGCAGATGACTACATGACCAAACCATTTAATCCTTCGGAGTTAATGGCAAGGGTGGCATCTCAACTTAGAAGAACTAAGAAGTATGTAAAAGAAAGTGCAAGCATCGTAGAAATAGGGAATTTAAAACTGGATAAGAATCAAAAGACAATATTTTTAAATAATAAAAAGATAGACCTAACAAATATAGAATATTTGATTCTAGAATTTATGATGAGTAATCCAAACATCGTATTTTCAATAGATAAAATCTATGAAGAAGTATGGAATGAGCCTGCAATAGACCCTAAGACAGTCACCGTACACATAAGAAGAATTAGAGAAAAGATTGAAGCTGACCCTCAAAATCCAATCTATTTAAAAGTTAAATGGGGAATGGGATATATTTTTGTAGATCCAAGAAAGAATGATAAATAATGAAGAAAATTTTTAAAGAGTACAAATATGTACCGATTGTGACGATTATACTTCTTATAATTTCTATTACCTCAGCAGGTATAGTTGGAACAATAAAGTCTCAATCTAAAACTAAAAATCTATCTGGACAAATTAAATATTCTATAAATGACCAGATAAATTTAAGTCTTTATAAACTTCTTGATATGAAGACTGAATTCTTTTATAATTACGCAATAAAATCCATAAAAAACGATAGCAAAATTGTAAATAGCAGCTTCTATTACGAATCTATAGATGGAAAGCTGATGATTTATAAGACCAGTGGTGGAATTCTATATTCTGGCGAAAAAGGAGAGACCATTTCAGAAGAAAAGGATGATGGATTCGTAATCAGTGGCGAGGGCTACAAGAAATTAGTAGATTTTTCTGGAAATGTTTCTGTTTTTTATGCCAATAAAGAAATAAATAGTACGGAAAAAGAAAAACTTGAAGACGGCAAAGTTATCTATCCAAGGTATCTAACCAATATGGAAGAGTTCTCTCCAATGGACCCTAGAAAGTTCGATAAAAAAATACATGGTCTAGTAATAAAGGGCTCCTATGAAAATAAAAAGCTAAATCCAATTACAATTTCTAGAACCTATTCGGAAGATATCTTTAAAAAATATGATAAAAATATTATAAAGAGTTTTGAAAGAAGTGTACTAGACGCGGTTACGAATTCTTATTCCAACATAGATAATACGGATATTATTGCTCTATATTTTTATTATGGAGTGGATTATTCTAGTGATAATTTTGCAAAAATCTATAACAATATAATCTTTTCAGAGTACTATCAAAAGCCAGTATTAATCAGCGGGTATGTGTTTTTAATAGCGATGGTACTCTACGGATTGCTATTCGACATATCAGTAAGAAAATGTAAGTATGTAAAGACTGCCTTTAGAATCCCGGCGGAAGTATTATTTATCTTGACCTACTACTTCTTCTTTATAT
>CAMYEJ010000126.1 GCA_947254665.1 uncultured Peptoniphilus sp. | reverse complement strand
AAAATTAATTATAGCAAATTACCAATTTCTTTTCAATTCGGAGGGATTTATGAAAGGATATTTAGCAAGCCATTTTTTCAATGAAGGTATGTTTCTATGGACAGAAAATCTCGCAAAGATTATTAGAGATGAAACAGGACTAGATTTATATGTTCCACAAGAAAATGGAGAGATAAATGATAAGAAAAATAATGACGATATAATCACAGATATCAAAATTTCTAAAGCCGACACTGCAAAACTTAAAGAATCAAACATTCTTATAGCTTGCCTCGATGGTCTTACCATTGATGATGGAGTTGCTGCAGAAATTATGGCTCATGGAGTTATGAGAGAATTTGAAATGGAACACGGAATAGATTTTCCAAGACTAATAATAGGAATCATTACGGACATGAGATATCTTGGCACAGGCGAAAACAAATTATATAGAAATCTTATGATCGTTGGAAAAGTTAAAGAGCACGGTCATCTATTGGTAGGTTATCCTAAGGACCCAACCTATTTAAAAGAGCTTGTAAAGATAATAAATGATTTTATAAAAGAAAATAATTAAATTAGCCTCATATGAGGCTTTATTTTTTTTGAATATGCATAAAAAAAAGACCCGTATTAACGGGTCATGGAGGCGACAACCAGATTTGAACTGGTGATAAAGGTGTTGCAGACCTGTGCCTTACCACTTGGCTATGTCGCCATAACATAAGTTATTTTAACATAGATTTTAAAATCTGACAAGCCTCTCGTTTAATTATTTATCTTAAATTACAAAGTCTCCATCTTTGAAAATTTGCATTTCTGTTCCGTCTTCTTTAATTCCTACTATGCTTGTAGTAGCATCTCCAACCATGAAATCGACGTGGATAAGTGAGTCGTTTACTCCAGCTTCAAGAAGTTCTTCTTCACTCATTTCTTCATTTCCTTCTAAACAAGTTGGATAAGCTGCTCCTAGTGCAAAGTGACAGGACGCATTTTCATCAAATAGAGTTTCATAGAACAAAATATTTGTCATGGAAATCGGTGAATGGTATGGAACTAAGGCAACTTCTCCAAGTCTTTTCGCTCCCTCGTCCATATCAAGCATATCTTTTAATATTTCATATCCTTCTTCAGCTCCGAAATCTATGACTTTTCCTTCTTCAAATTTAAACCAGAAATTGTCGATTATATTTCCATTATAGCTTAGAGGTTTTGTAGCATAGACTATTCCATCCACACCCATTCTATGAGGAAGTGAAAATACTTCTTCTGTTGGAATATTTGCAACGAAGGTTTCTCCATCCTTATTTATTTCATCTCCTCCAGTGAAGATATATCCCTTTGGAAGTTTTACATGAAGATCAGTTCCCTTTTCTGAAGTGTAGTGAAGTTCTTTTAATTTAGCTTCGTTTAAAATTTTTGAATGTTTCTTCATAGTTTCTATATGTTCATCCCAGTTTGCGATTGGATCTCCACTTGAGATTCTAGAAACTTCCAATATTTTTTCCCAAAGTTTATCTACTGCATCTTCGTCATTTGGAAATACCATATCCGCCCACTTAGGGACAGATGCACCTATTACACACCAAGAGTTGTTGTTTGCCATAATTAAATCAGAAGTTTCCTTAAATGCTTTTGATCTTGCAATCATGCTTGTATTTAATTTTTCTGGGTCAACTCCCTTTAATGAGTTTGGATCATTTGATATTACTGATAGGAATTTATATTTGCTACCAACCATGTACTTTTGTTTGTCGATTAAGTATTGTGGAATTTCCTTTAGGCATTCGATAGGAGTTCTTTCATAACCAATTCTTCCTATTTCATCATCGTTCCACTCAACATTTACTTTATGTGCTCCGAAATCATATGCTGCTTCAACTAGCATCTTTGCAAATTCTCTAGCAGCTATGGAAATCTTGATTACAACCTTGTCCCCTTCGACAATATTAAGCCCTTTTTTCATAACTACTTCTGCATATTTTTTTAAATTTTCCGTGTTTTTCATATTTCACCTCCTAAATATTATAACATCTTGTAAAATATATTTCACTGTCTTACAATGTAGCTAGGAGGTAGATTATGACACCACATATTAGAGCAAAAGAAAATGAATTTGCAAAGACGGTCCTCATGCCTGGCGACCCTCTTCGTGCAAAATATATCGCAGAAAACTTTTTAGATAATGTTGTACTTGTAAATGATGTTAGAAATATGCTTGGCTACACCGGAGAATATAAAGGCAAGAAGATTTCTGTAATGGGTTCTGGAATGGGAATGCCATCTATTGGTATCTATTCCTATGAGCTTATAAAATTCTACGGAGTTAAAAATATTGTAAGAGTTGGATCCTGTGGAGCAATAAATGAAGATTTAAATCTCTATGATATTGTCCTTACAAATGGAGCATCTACAAATTCTAATTTTCAATCAACTTATAAACTAAATGGAATTCATAGTGCAACTGCATCCTTTGAACTTCTTCTTTCCGCATACAAATCTTGTGAAAAGCTCGGAGTTAAACCTCATGTAGGAAATGTACTATCTTCAGATATTTTCTACCATGACGATCCAAATGATTGGAAAAATTGGCAAAAGATGGGAGTTCTTGCAATAGAAATGGAAGCTCACGCACTTTATCTAAATTGCAATCGTCTCGGCGCAAATGGACTTACTATTTTAACAGTTTCTGACAGTTTAGTTACTGGAAAAGAAACCACAGCGGAAGAGAGAGAAAGATCCTTCAACCAAATGATTGAAGTTGCACTTAATATGGATGAAGCTTACTAAGTTTGAAATTATAATTATTATTCTTATCCTTGGGCTAGGAGCACTATTCCTAACCAAGGATAATCTTTCATTCGATAATGTTCCTAAGATAGAAAGTTTAAGAAAGAATAAGGATTATAAAGATGATAAAAAAGATAAAAATGAAAGTGCAAACGAAAGTGACTTTGACGAAGGTGAAATCGAAGTCCATATAGATGGCAGAATAAAAAATCCTGGCGTTTATAAAATAAAAAAAGGAACTAGACTTCAAGATTTGATTGATGAAGCGGGCGGTCTCTTAGACGATGCGAAGACTTCAAACCTAAATCTCGCTAGAAAGTTAAAAGACGAAGAAAAGATTACGATTAAATCTTATCTCGATAAGGATGAAGAAGATTCCAAGATAAATATCAACACCGCTTCAAAAGATATGCTCACCTCCATCCCTGGAGTTGGAAGCAAGATGGCGGATAAAATAATTAAATATAGACAGGAACACCCATTTAATACTATTGAAGATCTCTTAAATATAACAGGCATCGGTAAGAAAAAATTTGAGGAAATTAAACTTTACATAACTACAGATTAAGTCTTGATATTTATTCCAATATTTGCTAATATATAATTTGTCAGTTATAGGGGTATAGTTCAGTGGTAGAACACTGGTCTCCAAAACCAGGTGCCGTGGGTTCAAATCCTGCTACCCCTGCCAAGCCACCATTGGGTGGCTTTTTTTATGTTCATTTTTTATCTAGCTATTTTTTTCAGTTTTACATACATGAAACTTGCAAATAAATTTTATTTTTTAACTTTTCTTTTTGATAGAAAAAATTTTTTTAATTTTTAATTAATCTTTTTC
>CAMYEJ010000125.1 GCA_947254665.1 uncultured Peptoniphilus sp. | reverse complement strand
AATAATTTTTTTTGACTAGACAATAGAAAAAAAAGAGGATATATTAATATTAATTATCAAATAGCACATAGAAAGAAGGTTAATATGAAACTTTATAAGAAATTATTTTCCTATATGCCTGAAAGAAAAATTCATGGAATACTTGCGGCGATGCTAGCTGCAGTTGGAAATTTATTACAGTTTTATGCTTATTATTTAATTTGGATCTTGCTTAGAGATGTATTTTGTGGAGAAGATCTAATGAATCTTAAGATTTTCTCTATAAAAATTCTAGTTCTCTTTGCCAGCTGTAGTATCTTCTACTTTGGAGGGACATGGATGAGTCACTTAGCTGGATTTAGGCTTGAAACTAGGCTTCGTGAAAAGGGACTTAGCCATCTACTTAGGGCTTCAAATACTTTTTTTGACACCCATAACTCTGGTGAGGTAAGAAAGATAATCGACAATAATGTGGAACAAACACACATGATTGTCGCCCACCTCATAACAGATCAAACTATGGCAGCTTTAACTCCTATACTCATGATAGCCATGACCTTTGCAATTGACATCTATCTTGGAATATTTTTTGTAATCATCATTCTACTCAGTATGTTTTTACTCTACAAAATGATTGGAGACCAATCATTTATGAAGAAGTACATGGAAAAACTAGATGAGATGAATGCAGGTGCTGTGGAATATGTAAGAGGAATGCCAGTGGTGAAGATCTTCAACACGCCACTAATCGGTTTTACAAAACTTTACGATTCAATCATGGTCTACAAGGACATGGTCTACAAATATTCAATGTCCTGCAGGATTCCATATGTCCTTTTCCAATGGCTTTTAAATATTTTTATAATCACGCCAGTCTTTCTAGCGATATTCATGGTTTCAAAAGGACAAGATCCTAATATCTGGTCAGCAAAAATTCTATTTTTCACTTTATTTATGGGATTATTTTTCGTAGATCTAATGAAGATTATGTATGTTTCCATGTATGTTTTTCAAGCTAACTCTGCTGTAGATAATCTTGAAAATCTGTTCACAGAGATGAAGGAAAAAGAAATAGTTTTTGGCACACAAAAAGATTTACAAAAGAAGAATATAATCTTTAAAAATGTTGATTTTTCATACGATGGCAAGAATAAGATTTTACATAATTTTTCTTTAAATCTTGACGAGAACAAAGTATATGCTCTTGTAGGTAGCTCTGGATCTGGTAAGTCTACCATTGCTAAGTTAATCTCTGGACTATATCCTGTGGATTCTGGAGAAATTTTAATCGGCGACAGAAATATTTCTACCTACGATGGGGAAAGCTTGATGAAAAATATCGGCATAGTTTTTCAAAATCCTAAACTATTCCAAGGAATTTCGATTTTTGAAAATGTAAAACTCGCAAATAAAGATGCAGATGATGAAGAGGTTTACAAGGCCTTAAAGCTTGCCCGCTGTGATGAATTTATAGATAAGTTCAAGGACAAGTACGATGCGATAATAGGCGCTGAAGGTATAAATCTATCTGGTGGAGAGAAACAGAGAATCTCCATTGCGAGAATATTTTTGAAGGATCCAAAGATAATTATCCTTGATGAAGCTTCTGCTGCTGCAGATCCGGAAAATGAATATGAATTACAGATTGCATTTAAGGAACTTATAAAAGATAGGACAACAATTATGATTGCTCATAGGCTTTCTTCGATTCGTGGAGTGGACGAAATTCTACTGGTAGAAGATGGAAAAATTCTAGAGAGAGGAAGTCACGATGACCTTATGAAGGAAGACAGCAGGTATAAGAAGTTTATTGAAATGTACAATGAAGCAAATGAATGGAGGGTTGATCTATGAAAAACTATTTAAAAGATAGATTTGCACTTACAGACAAAGGTGCAGAAGGAACCATAGTTGCGATTAAATATTCTACCTTAAAAAGTCTATCCTACATGCTTCCTATGTTTCTTCTTATGTATGTAATGCAAGGTCTCTTGGGTCTAGGCAAGTTTAATCTCAAGATTTCTGTCATTGCATATATAGTAATTGCCCTTATAATGATTTTCGTAATAAATAAAGATTACATCACAACCTATAATGAAACCTATAAGGAATCTGCAAATTTAAGGATTGAACTTTCTGAAATTATAAAAGATCTTCCTCTTAGTTTCTATTCAAAAAGAGATTTAACTGATTTTTCTCAAACGATTATGAAGGATGTAGAGGCAATGGAGCATGGCCTTTCTCATGCAGTTTCAGGTTTTTATGGCTTTATAATAAACCTAGTTATTATTTCCATTTTGTTGCTAATTGGAAATGTAAAGCTTGGTCTTGCAGTTATAGCTCCAATTTATATTTCTGCTATTTTGAATTTGACTTCCACCAAGATACAAAAGAAGGCGACGGCGACCTACTACAAAGAACAGAGAAAGTCTTCTAAGATGTTCCAAGAACTAATAGATCTATCCACTGAAATCAAATCCTACAATTTGACTGAAGAAAAGGAAAAAAGTGGCATTGACTTTGTTAGGTCCCTAGAAAAGAAACATATTAAGTCAGAACTGGGACAAGTTATCCCCATTGTTTCTGCAACAGTTGTGGCAAACTTATCCCTAGCCCTTGCAATCTATGTGGGATTAAATAGCTTGATAAATGGAGAAATAAATATCTTGTATTTTGCAGGATACCTATTTGCTTCAGCAAGATTAATTGATGGAGTTGCTGCCTTTAACCAATTTTATGGAGAGTTAATGTACATGGATTCTCCAATAGAAAAGATAAAGGCACTTAGATCAGAAGAAATACAACCGGGAAGAGAAACAGAATTTAAATCATTTGATATAGAAGGAAAGAATGTAGAATTTTCTTATCTCGATGACAAAAAAGTCATAGATAATATTTCATTTAAGGCTTTGCAGGGAAAAACTACTGCTCTTGTTGGTCCATCTGGTTGCGGAAAGTCCACTCTAATAAAATTGGTGGCAAGGCTCTATGATTATGACCGAGGAGAAATCTTAATAGATAAAAAAGAAATAAATAAGGCGAGGACAGAAGAATTATTTAAACATATTTCCATGGTGTTCCAAGATGTAATTTTATTTAACGGATCTGTAATGGAAAATATAAGGCTCGGTAGACCTACTGCAAGTGATGAAGAAGTGCTAAAAGCTGCAAAGCTCGCTAGCTGCGACGAGTTTGTAAAGAAACTTGAGAATGGATACGATACGGAGATAGGCGAAAATGGCTCTAACTTATCTGGAGGAGAAAGACAGAGAATATCCATAGCAAGAGCATTTTTAAAGGATGCAGAAATAATCCTACTAGATGAAATTGCAGCATCACTTGATGTGGAAAATGAAAAATATATCCAAGAATCTCTAAATAAATTAATTAAAAATAAGACGGTGATGATAGTTTCCCATAGGATGAAATCAATCAGAAATGTAGATCAAATCATAGTTATGAAAGATGGAAAGATAGAAGATTTTGGAAAACACGATGAACTTTTAAAAAGTAGTAAAACTTACCAAAAGATGATTGAATCATCTAAAAAATCTGAAGAATTTATATATTAAGGAGGGAAAAATGAATAAATTTGGAATTCGAGATTTAATAAATGCAGGAGTATTTTCACTATTAATTGTAATGACAACCTGGTGTGGAGGTATGATAGGTTTTATACCTGTACTTATGCCCCTAGTTCCATTTG
>CAMYEJ010000124.1 GCA_947254665.1 uncultured Peptoniphilus sp. | reverse complement strand
CAATAATATGTTAAAATGTCTATGAGGTGTAAAATGACAGACAATACTCGTGATATTCAAATAAAAAAGTTGCTGCTACTGATATTTTTTGCGGCAAATTTAATTTTTAATATATTTTCTTTCGATATTTTAATTTCCAGATACTTACATGTGATGCTTCTATTTATTTTGGGGGCATTTTTCTCTAAATCTTCAAAAGTTTTTTATTTTTTGGAAATTCCAACTTTTTTATATATTATTTTAAGTCAAAATTCAAGGATTCTTCGTGGCGGATACTTGACTAGTCTGGATGTAACAATAGGTGTAGTTCTAATTTTAATCTTTATCTCCATGGGTTTTAAAGCTAATAGAACTGTCACTCTTCTTGGGCTAGTATTCCTTTTATTTCTATACTTCGGTAGATTTATCCCTGCTCCAATCGGTCATAATGGTTTTTCCATCAAAAGAATCGTCTCCCACATGATCTACTCAACTTCAGGATTTTTCGGAACGGGAACTTCTGTTTCCATGTCCTACATCTTTCTATTTATGATTTTCGGATCATTCTTAAAATTTGCGGGGCTTACGGATTTTATTGCAAATATTTCCCTATCTCTATTTGGAAAAAGCAGCGGTGGCTCTGCAAAAGTAAGCGTCATTAGCTCCGCATTTATGGGCATGATCAACGGTTCTGCTGTGGCAAATGTGGCGACAACGGGGACTTTTACCATTCCGATGATGAAAAAATCTGGATACAGTAGCGATTTTGCCGCTGCTGTTGAAGCTGTAAGCTCCACTGGAGGTCAGTTCTGTCCACCGATTATGGGTGCGGCAGCTTTTGTCATGGCGGAATTTTTAAATATAAATTATCTTGAAATCCTAAAGGCTGCGATAATTCCTGCGATTTTATTCTACTCAGGGATTCTCTTCGCCGTGCATTTTGAGGCACAAAAGTCGAATATTAAATCCTCAGAGGTTTCCATCGACAGAAAAGAGGAGTTTAAAAATAATTTCCATCTTCTTATTCCAATTATTCTTTTGATATTTTTGATTTACTTCAAGGCAAATATCATAAAGGCAATCTTAATTTCCACAGCAAATGTCTATTTCGTTTCATTTCTAAGATCTCACACAAGGATGAGTTTTAAAGACGTCTTAGATGCGATCTACGAAGGCTCAATGGAATCTATAAATGTTGGAATCTCTGTGGTGATGATAGGACTTATTATCGGAACAGAATCCCTTTGCGGTCTTGGAATCTCTGTCATCGGATTTTTAACTTCCTATGGAATTAGATCCATGATTTTATCAGCATTTATAATTGCAATTTTATCCATCATTCTTGGAATGGGAGTGCCGGGAGTGGCTTCTTTCGTAATAATCTACACCATCGCAAGTCCACTTCTAAATTCCTACGGAGTTAGCTACATGGCATCTGGACTTTTCTGTTTAATCTATGCGTGTTTATCAAATATAACTCCGCCGGTGGCGATCTCTTCCTACATGGCAAGTTCCATCGCAAGATCTGATCTTGTGAAGACATCTTTTACTGCGATGAGGCTCGGGCTTCACGGATTTATGATTCCGTTTTTCTTTTTGGTGAACCCATTTTTCTTAGGAGAAGGACCGATAGTACAGGTTCTATTCTATCTAGGCCTTGGAATCATCGGCACATTTGCCATGTCCATTGCAAATATCGGCTACTTAAAAAGAGATTTAAGTATGTTTAAGAGAATAATCTTTATGGTAAGCGGAGTGCTACTTCTCTATCCAGAATTTTTCTCATCAGTTGCAGGACTTGTGCTTTTAATTATCCTTGTAGTTTCGATTCGTCTTGGAGGTCATAATGAAAAAACTATCTAAAATAATTTTACTTTCAATTTCACTTTTACTTCTGACCTCTTGCAATGACTACAAGTACAGGGTCAGCATGCCCACCGCAGGCACAGGCGGATCCCTCTACCCGCTAGGGGCATCCATAGCCAAGATTTTAAATCGTACCGGCGATTTCAAGGCAAGTCTTCAAGCGTCCGGCGGAGGAATCGACAATTTAAATATAATCTACGACAAGGATGCAAATATTTCCTTCGGCGTGTCCTCCATAGTTTCAATGAGTTATGAAGGAGAAGGCATATTTAAAGGCAGAGAAAACAAGCATCTAAGAGTTATTGCATCCCTTTATTTAAATCCTAACCAAGTGGTAGTGCTAAAAGATAAAAATATTAATTCACTAAAAGATTTAGAAAATAAAAAATTCTCCTCAGGAGCAGTTGGCTCAAGTACGGAGATGGAATACTACTACCACATGGATGCAGTGGGCTCAGAAAAAGAAAACAAGGTCCACCTAGGACCGAGGGAAAGTATGGAAGAGATGAAGATGGGCGCAATGGACGGAGTGTGGATCATGGCAGGAGCACCGAGCGCACAGATAACAGAGATGCTTCTAACTATAAACTCAAAAGTACTAAGCATTCCAGAAGATGAAATAGAAAAAGTAATCGCAAAATATCCTTGGTACGAAAAATACACGATCAAAAAGGACGTCTACAACACCGATGATGACATAGAGACCACCGCAACAAGGATGCTTATCTACACGAGGGATGACTGTGACGAAGAATTGGTGTATAATTTTACAAAAGTGTTCTGGGAAAATATAGAAGAACTGAAAAAAGAAAACAAAGTCCTAAAGACTGTGAAGATAGAAGAAGCGGAAAAGGGCGCGGGAATAATCCCAATCCATCCTGGAGCTATGAAGTACTACAAGGAGGTTTTGAAATGATTAAAAACGATACATTTATGAGGGAGATAAACGACATAATCAAGATGACAGCTAGCATCTACACCGACGATCTAGACTATGAATACCAAAATATAGATAACAAAACCAAGGAAGATAAAATTTACGACGAACTAATGGAGCTAGTATCAAGCGGAGATTTAAACGCAGCAGACGAATGTGTCTTCGACAATCTCGATCCAAACTCCTTGAACTATCTAAAGCTCGCCTTAAACTTTTATAAAAAGATCAACGAACTTGACGATGACGAACTAAAATCTATGGATTTCGAAAGAGGAGAGATTAAATCTGCGGTCCTAGAAATTCTAGATGCATATGGAATTAATTTCATCAGCATGTAGTTGGGTATAAATAAAAAAAGGAGGATTTTTATGAAGTACTTAAGTATATTTTTAGCATGCCTAATCATTTTAACAGGATGCGGAAAGAAAAATGACAACAAAAAAGAAAATAACAACCAAACGAAGATAGAAAACCAAAACGAAAACAAAAATAATAAAGAAGGAAGCACAAGCAATCAAGCCTCATCATCAGCAGGAGGATTTGCAGAAATAAAATTCGACACAAATCTAACAGAAGAAGTAGTAGTGGACGAAGCCAGTGCAGTGAATGCATTCTTAGAAGATAAGAATATCGAAATAATAAACCCAGCAACCGTAGAATCATGGAGCATACAAAAAGAAAATGACACAATAATCTCAAAATCAAAAGACAAAAACGAACAGACAGGAAAAGAAAGAGAGATAGAAGTTACGTATAAACTTGGAGAAGAAAGAGTATTAGAAAGTATAAAAGTAGATGGAGAAGAAGTAAAATAGTAAAAATAGCAAAAGATAGATGCAACTTAGCATCTATTTTTTTATTGCAATAGATGCTATACGTATAGCATGTATCTTTAGAAATTTCATTAAGTTATATA
>CAMYEJ010000123.1 GCA_947254665.1 uncultured Peptoniphilus sp. | reverse complement strand
TTAAATATTTATCATTACATAATAAAAATGAGTGTCTGCCTTTAAAGGAAGCTCTCTACATGTTATAATTATTTAGTATTTTATAATAAGGAAGAGGTGAAATATGAACACAAAAGTATTAGTCAAAAACGCAATAGTGTTGGCACTATACATGCTTACAATAAGTTTAAATCCATATGGCTTTTTAATGTTTCAATTGAGACCGGGAGAAGCACTATCAGTACTTCCCTTCTTCAATAGAAAATACATGCCAGCACTAATAGTAGGAGGCGCACTAGCAAACATCACATCACCACTAGGACCAATCGATATGGTGGTAGGAGGCTCATGCGCAATAATCACCTATGCAATCAGTAAATACATCAAAAATCCATACATCAACTCAGGAGTATTCTCCTTAGTATCAGGAATTTTGGTTTCAATCATGCTATTTAAGACAGGAAATATCGACATGTCACTTAAATTTCCATTCTTAATCTCTGTTTTAAGCATAGCAGGATCAACTCTAATCGTAACAGTTTTGGCAACATGGATAATAAAAACCACAAAACTAAAATCAATAATAGAAGAGGAATAAATTGAAATTTACAGTAGGATACATAAAAAGGGACGACGAGTTCCTTTTCTTGTATCGAAACAAAAAGAAAAACGATATAAATAAAGACAAGTACATCGGAGTCGGCGGACATATAGAGCCTGGCGAAACACCAGAAGAATGTATGGTGAGAGAAGCCTATGAAGAAACAGGACTAAAAATAGAAAATCCCAACAGGCTAGGTACCGTCCTCTATGAACAGGAAGACGGATATACAGAAGAGATGTACGTCTTTTATATAGATAAATATACAGGGGAGCTCCACGAATCAGACGAAGGAGAACTGGAGTACATGACCCCGGAGGAATTTTATAAAAAACCACATTGGATCGGAGATGAACTATTTTTAAAATACGTATTTGAAAATAGAAAATTTGGAAAGTTTAAACTGAAATATAAAAAAGACGAATTGGTGGAGGTAGAACATGAACAGTAAAATAAAATATTATACAACCATGGGACTTTACTGGTCAGTCATCGCCTCATGCGTAAGTTTTCTAAATGTGTTCTTAACTGGAAGAGGACTGGGCACAGCAGAAATAGGATTTCTAACCGCAGTGGGTAACGGCCTGGCAGCAGTCTTTCAACCAATAGTATCCAAAGTCTGTTCCAGAAGTAACAAGAACGAAAGAGACTTCCTAGTACTCATTTCCATGTTGGCAATGACCCTAGTAATAATGGCACTAGAAAAAAGTGCAGGACTATCAATGAAAATTGAAATTGTCGCAGCCATATCATTAGTACTAGTGATGCAACCACTACTAAACTCGCTAGGTTACTTCTATATAGCAAGATCCATCGAAATAAACTATGGAGTAAGTCGAGGAATCGGATCCATCACCTTTGCCGTAACATCATTTATACTAGGAATCCTCTCAGAAATAAACAAAGACCTCTCAATGGTCATGGGAGCAGTACTACTAGGAGCACTCATACTCTCACTCCTAGCACAAAAACCGATCTCCGGCAACAACGTAGTCACAGTTTTCGATGGAAGAGCACAAAAACAAAAAATACAAAACTCAAAATTTATAATCTTTCTACTAGCAGTAGGCATGCTCTTCACATTCTACAACGTCACAAACGTCTACCTACTACAAATAGCAAAGAGAATCGGCGGAGATGCAAAGACGGTGGGAACAGCATTTGCAGTAGCAGCCCTCTTTGAATTTCCAATTATGTTTATGTTCAATAGACTAAAGGAAAAATTCTCGACACGAAGTATGTTAATCTTCTCAGGAGTATTCTTCCTATTCAAAGGCATACTCACCTATCTTGCCACATCACCAGGTACACTAATAGCAATACAAGTGACACAGCTATTTGGATTTGCACTGTTCACACCATGTTCAGTAGACTTTATAAATGACATTATGAGTGACGAAAAGAAGATCACAGGACAAGGATTCTTGGCATCGGCAATCACCATGGGAGGAGTCATCGGATCAGTAGCAGGTGGTGTACTCATAGAATCCACAGGAGTACTAAACACACTAATAATATCAAATACAATATGTTTAATAGCAATACTACTAATAGTCATATCAACCAGAGGATGCAATGAATAATGCATCCTTTTTTATTTTATTCACAAAAAAAATGGCGACAACTGCCGCCATTAATTTTGATGTTATATATTCTAGATTCAGCTTTATTTATTTAATTTATAATAATTCACATTTCGGTTTTGCCAAGACCATACTATGCACTCATCCCCTGACAAAAATACACCTACGTGAGTTTGTGGAACACTGATTTTGCCAAGTTTCTTTCCATGACCATCTATGAAATCTATACTTGTTCCCTTTTTATTGCTAATTACCACCGCTAATTTTTCGCCATCGGATACAACTTCGTCAACATTTGAGTATAATTTCTTCGTTCCACTTCCATCGCCCTTAGCCATAAATAGATTTGGATTTTTACCATCTGTATAATATCCGCCAGCATCTACAAAGAATACAGCTTCATCAATTGGTAGAATATCATAGTAAGGATTATTTTCCTTGCTTAAAAGAGTCGTTTCTTTTGACTCTAAATCATATTTATAAAGCATCTTTTGAGGCCCTGCGATATCCTTGGTAGTAGGTATATCTCTTAAGAAGTAGAGTGCATTTTTTCCCATAAACATGGAATGGATTCCCTCAGCTAACCATGTTTCAGATTCTGTTTCAAGATCAAAAGCTATTAAATCATACGCATTAAAATTATCTTTTTTGTCCAAAGCTTTTGTTAGATATAGAGTGTTTCCTCTAAGGGCAGAATATTTATCAGCATACCTAAATGCTCTACCTTCTCCTTTTAATTTTTCAAGGAAATATTTTCCACTGTAAGATTCTACCTCTGTTTGAGAAAATATCTTCCCATTCATCTCTCTTACTATATTTCCATTGTCCCATGGTCCTGTAGGAGTTATAATTATAGATTTTTTGTCCTTATCGAATTCAAAGTTTCCATAGTTGTATGACAAAATATTTTTGCCCTTATTAGGTCCAGTTAGACCGTAGACAAAATCACTTCCCATAATACCTCCACCTAAATGATAAATCATGTATAGGTTCCCGTCACTTAATACTTTAAATGAAATGTCTTTTGCTGATAAATTATAAGAGTCATAGGAGTTTACTAAAGTATTCTTGCCTGTTTTCAAATCCTTTTCATATACTTTTACATAACAGAACCCTCCACAAAGGTTACCGTTACTGTCTTTTTCTTGGTTGGTTATCTTTACATCTGCGTAGTATAGCTTTCCTTTATGCACTGCCATATCTGAGAAAAATGAACTTTTGTTAAGCTTTAACTTTTTTTCTAACTTCGGAGAAAATGCGTAAGAATAGCTTTCTACTCCCAAAGCAATTAAAAAAACGAAGATAAATAGTAATATCTTTTGCATCTTTTTCATATCTTAACCCTCCCTCTTCTACTTATTATTGCCTTAATTTTATCACATCACCATATTATAATGTGTAAAATTGTTTTTATTTAATTAAAATGTAATATTAGCTTCATTTTTAAAACCCCCAATAAAAATATTAAAAAACAACAAAAAACCACTTGGTCATCCCAAGCGGTTCTTTTGTAAAAGGTATAAATTTTATGAGATTAATCTCTAATTAATAGTATATATCAATTAAT
>CAMYEJ010000122.1 GCA_947254665.1 uncultured Peptoniphilus sp. | reverse complement strand
TTTCTGTTAAATACCTATATGACCATTTCCATTATCTATTATTTGAGAATTAGGAATCCTCATCTGTTTTGTAGAAATAGTATAAGAAAAATCTTTAATTACTTTTGGTCTCCATTTATTTTTGCACTAAAAAAAGCACTGGATATAATCCAATGCTTTTGATATTATCTCTTTGAGAATTGTGGTGCTCTTCTTGCTTTTTTAAGACCGTACTTCTTTCTTTCCTTCATTCTTGGATCTCTTGTTAAAAATCCTGCTTTTTTAAGGACAGGTCTTAGTTCTGCATCTACTTCTAGTAGTGCTCTTGCTATTCCGTGTCTTACAGCACCTGCTTGTCCTGTAAATCCACCACCGTGTACTTTAACGATTACGTCAAAGTTTCCTGTAGTTTCTGTTAGCTCTAACGGAGATTTTGCAACTGTAATTAGCGTTTCATAATTAAAGTAGTTTTCTAAATCTCTTCCGTTTACTGTGAATGATCCATTTCCAGGAACAAGTCTTACTTGAGCTACAGAAGATTTTCTTCTTCCAGTTCCTCTATATTGCTTTTCCATGAACTACCTCCAATTAAAATTCGTGAACTTCTGGTTTTTGTGCTTCGTGAGGATGATTTTCCCCTGCATAAACCTTAAGTTTTCTGTACATAGATCTTCCAAGTCTATTTTTTGGAAGCATTCCTTTAACAGCTAGTTCGATTACTCTTTCAGGATGTTTGTTTCTAAGTTCTTTGTAAACAACTTCTTTTCTTCCACCTGGATATCCTGTGTGGTATACGTGAAGTTTCTTATCCCATTTGTCTCCTGTTAGACGAACTTTTTCAGCATTAATTATAATTACAAAGTCGCCAGTATCAACGTGTGGTGTGTATGTTGGTTTGTTTTTTCCTCTTAGTATTGTTGCTACTTCTGTTGCAAGTCTACCAAGTACTTTATCTGTGGCATCGATAACATACCACTTTCTTTCAATTTCATTGGCTTTTGCCATAAAACTCTTGTTATTCATGAGTCCTCCTGTGATTTAAAATTTTCCGGGGCTTTTAAAACACTTTGATAATAATATATTAATTACTTCAATTTGTCAAGTATTTCTAAGTATTTTCTCAATCTTCTTTCGTTTTTTGTATATTCATGTGTGCTACCCTTGATGCCGCTGCTGCTGCGATTGCCGCTACAATGTCATCGGCAAAGGTTGTGACTTCTCTTCCTGTCTTTTTTCTCTCGTCAAGTTCTTTTATAATTCCAATTTTTTCTTTGTCTAGGTATCCAAAATTAGTAAGTCCTATTGAGCCGTATAGATTTGTGATTCCTAGTGGTAGGATCTCATCTATTCCATACAGCCCTTCATCGGCTTCTACGATTGATTGTAGTGGTTCATCGAGCATTTTTTCGTTGGCAAGCTTGTCCAGTTGAAATCCCGTTAGGATTACGTGGACTACTTCTCTCTTTTCCAAGATTCTCTCTATGGATTCAAGACAAATTTCTCTTGTGACATATTCATTATATGGTTTTTGTAGTTCGTAGACTACGTCTGCGATTTTATCTAGTTCTATTCCTCTTTCTATGAGCATATTTTTTGCTATAGCTGTGAGTTCTTTCATATCGTATTTATACATCAGTTCCCCCTAGTGGTTCCTTCTGTAGATATTTTCCACATTCCTTCTTTACTTTCTCTTGCTTCTTTTTCTATTGTTCTAAATGTTTCTTCATAGCCATTATTTGGTTTAAAGAAGTAGCATCTTGCTAGTCCTTCTTTTAAGAGGATGCCTTCCAAGGTATTTTCTCTTAACATTTTTTCGTCGACATTCTTTTCTTTTTTAGGATTTATAAGGAATACATATCTCAAGTTTCTTCCGTACTTATCTTCTAATTCTTTGCCTGTTTTTAGGTATACGGTCTTGTTTAAGATTAGTTCTTCTGCTCTCATCTTTGCTTCTTCTCCCAGTTCTTCCTTTTCTTCTCCAAATTCTGGTGTGTTGATGCCTATGACTCTTACCTTGTCTGGTCCAACATAGAATGTATCTCCATCTACTACCTTTGTCACCTTTACCTTTTCAAAGGTTGGAGCTTTTGCGGTTTTATTGTAGTAATCGACACCGAAGTATAGTACTAGAATTAAAAATGCTAAGAGTAATCTTCTGAGGAGAGTCTTGTTTTTTATTTTATCATTTTTCATTTATTCTCCTCCTGTTTCTTTCGATTCTTCTCCTTCTTCTCATTACTGCTCTAGATTTCTTGATGGAGAAGAAATAGATAATTCCTGGAACAAATGCAGACATTATTATAGCTGCATAGTGTTCGTAAAATCCGATGAGTTTTAAAATATATAGCTCTGGATACATGAACATATCCATGAAAAATCTATAGTAGCTACCTCCCGGCCCCGCTTCGAAAAATTTTCCTCTTAATCCTAGAAATGCTACTCCAATAGTCAAAAGAGAAATAAATATTATCAAATTTCCAGTTAGTATATCTTCCCTCGGAGGTCTTCTTTTGCTCATTCCCCTACCAAGGAGGAAATATAGGTACAGTATCAAAATAACTATTATTATTCTAAATACCATATTTCCATATATTAAATTTCTTACTGCTTCGGTTAAGTTTATAAAGTAGCTAAGTGCAAATGTAGCTATTATTACTATTACGTGGAATAATAGCCCTCTTAAGTTATTGTTCATATTCGTCCTAATCTTTTAATATTTTTTCAAATCCTTCTGTGTAGCTAACTTTGCTATCTGTATCGATGAAGTATCCATCAGCATTTTCTTTTTTAAGCATCTCTACTGCTTCTTCTTTTGTACTTAGAAAAGATGCAGTAGATAAAAAGTCACATAGTCCTGAGTCTTTATTAGTTATAGTTACAGATTTAAATAATGTATCTGGATATAGTGTGTCTGGATCTATGATGTGGGAGTATCTTTTGCCATCTAGGTCGAAGTATCTTTGGTAGTCTCCAGATGTTACCACAGATGTATCATTTACTGCAAGCACTGCCTGTACAGAATTTTGTTCTCCTTCTTCTGCATCTGGATTTTTAACTCCAACTAAGAATGTATCTCTGCCTTTTATAAGTGGTTTGCCGATTATTCTTACATTTCCACCTGCAGATATAATTGCTGATTTAACTCCATTTTTCTCTGCATACTGTGCCACAAGTTCCGTTGCGTATCCCTTTGCAACTGAACCCATTTCAACTTCCATTCCCTTTTCTTTTAGGTAGATGGATTTATCATTTTCATTAATAACGATATTTTCCATGTTTAATAGAGGTCTTAGACTTTCAAGTTTTTCATTAGTTGGAAGTGGTGATCCGAGTTTTGCTGTGACTTCTTCCTTTGTTGCTCCTCCTTCATAGAGTTCTCTATACTCAGTCCACACATCCACAACTGGACCTATCGCTACGTTTACTTTGTGAGAAATATTATTATAAGAGTCTATAGAAAACTTCATCAAGTTAAATACTTCATCAGGAACTTTTACAGGTTCTATCCCAGCATTGTCATTTACAGTTTTAAAGTTAACTACATCTGGATAGCTATTGTATCTATCAAATAACTTGTGAAGTCTTATAAATTCATTCTTTATTAGCTCAAGTTCCCTATTGCCCTCTTTTTCACTCTGTGCATAGACAGCCACATCTATAATCGTATCGAAACAATCATAGAATTCAGTTTGATACTTTTCATAAGCTTTTTCGTTTGAACAGCCTACTAAACATAGGCTAAATATAATCATTAATATAATTTTCTTCATAATAT
>CAMYEJ010000121.1 GCA_947254665.1 uncultured Peptoniphilus sp. | reverse complement strand
TTTTAGTTCATCTTACAAAAATATCTGTTTGTCATTTTACTCTTTCAAAAGATATTTAAATAAATTTTATATGTAAAAAAGGGACTATTTCTAGTCCCTTAATTTTTATATTATTCTTCTACTGGATGGTAGTTTGAATGCATACGAACGTAGTTTTCGTATCTGTCTTTTGCATCTTGTTCTGCTCTTTCGTAAAGAACTTCTGCTCTTTCAGGGAATTTCTTCTTAAGTGAAGTGTATCTTACTTCTCCGTCTAGGAATTCTCTGTATGGTCTTGTTGGTTCTTTAGAGTCTAGAGAGAATGGATTCTTACCTTCAGCTTTTAGTAATGGATTGTATCTATATAGGTGCCAGTAACCAGTTTCAACTGCTTTCTTTTCTTCTTCTATAGATACGCCCATTCCTTTTCTGATTCCGTGGTTGATACATGGTGCGTATGCGATGATTAGTGATGGTCCTTTGTAAGCTTCTGCTTCTCTTATTGCTTTAAGTGCGTGGTTCTTGTCTGCTCCTATTGCAATTTGTGCTACATAGATATATCCGTATGTTGTAGCCATTAGTCCAAGGTCTTTCTTCTTGATTTCTTTACCTGCTGCCGCGAATTGTGCAACTGCTGCTGTAGGTGTTGATTTAGAAGATTGTCCACCAGTGTTAGAGTAAACTTCTGTATCTACTACCATTACGTTGATGTCTTCTCCAGAAGCTAGTACGTGGTCAAGTCCACCGTATCCGATGTCGTATGCCCATCCGTCTCCACCGAAGATCCATTGTGATTTCTTGATTAAGAATCTTTCCATTTCTCTTAGGTCTTCAACGATTTCTTCTGCTTCTCCTGTGAATGATTTTTCAAGAACTTTTAAAACTTTAGCTGCTGCAGCTTTTGAAGTTTTGTATTCGTCCATTCCTTCAATCCATTCTTTGAAGACTTCGTTTGCTTCTGTGTCTACTCCAAGTTCAATGAATTTTTCCATTAGAACTTTTATTCTATCTCTTGATTGTGTTTGAGATACTGCCATACCATATCCGTATTCAGCGTTGTCTTCGAATAGAGAGTTAGCCCATGATGGTCCTCTTCCGCAAGAGTCTGTGCAATATGGCATAGATGGTGCTGATCCACCCCAGATTGAAGTACATCCTGTTGCATTTGCGATGCTCATTCTGTCTCCAAATAGTTGAGTGATTAGCTTGATATATGGTGTTTCTCCACATCCTGCGCATGCTCCAGAGAATTCTAGATGTGGTGCGAAGAATTGTGAGTTTTTAACGTTGTTTGGTTCGAAAACATCTTGTTTTGAAGTAACTGTTGTCGCGAAGTCCCAGTTAGCTGCTTGTGCTTCCAAATCTTCTTCGAATGGAATCATTACAAGTGCTTTTTCTTTTGCTGGACATACTTGAGCACAGTTACCGCATCCTGTACAGTCTAGTGGAGAGATTTGAATTCTGTATTCGAAATCTGATGCTCCCTTACCCATTCCCTTCTTAGTTTCGAATGTTTCTGGTGCATTCTTCTTTTCTTCTTCATTTAGTAGGAATGGTCTTATAACTGCGTGTGGACATACGAATGAACATTGGTTACATTGGATACAGTTTTCAATCTTCCAATGAGGAATGTCTACTGCGATACCACGTTTTTCGAATTTAGAAGTTCCTGCAGGGAATGTACCATCTTCCATTCCAACGAATGCAGATACAGGAAGTAGGTTACCTTCTTGTCTGTTTACAGGGATTAGAATGTTGTTGATAAATTCGCCTGCGCCTTCGATTCTGTGTGCGCCTTCAATTTCTGCAGATTTCCAAGATTCTGGAACATTTACAGCGTGTAGTGCTTCTACACCTTGATCTACTGCTTTGTAGTTCATGTTTACAATTTCGTCGCCCTTAGCGCCGTAATCTTTAACTATAGCTTCTTTTAGAAGTTTTGTAGCTTGTTCCATTGGAAGTACTTCTGAAAGTTTGAAGAATGCTGATTGCATAACCATGTTAGTTCTTCCGCCTAGTCCGATTTCAGCTGCTATCTTAGTTGCGTTAATTGTGTAGAATTTGATGTCGTTTTCTGCAATATATTTCTTAAGTGATCCTGGTAGGTGAGTTTCTAGTTCTTCATCTGACCAAGTTGTGTTCATTAGGAATGTTCCACCACGTTTTAATCCACGAAGTAAGTTGTATTGGTAAACGTATGATTGTTTTGAACAAGAAACGAAGTCCATTTCACTTAGTAGGTATGTTGAAGTGATTCTGTTAGTACCGAATCTTAAGTGTGACATAGTAACCCCACCTGACTTCTTAGAGTCATAGTCGAAGTAACCTTGTGCATACATGTCAGTGTTATCACCGATTATCTTGATTGCAGATTTGTTTGCTCCAACAGTTCCGTCAGATCCGAATCCCCAGAATTTACATCTGATAGTTCCAGCTGGTTCTGTTGAAATTACTTCGTCAATAGGTAGTGATAGACGAGTTACGTCATCATCGATACCGATTGTGAAGTTGTGTCTTGGTTTTTCTTCGTTAAGGTGTTTAAATACTGCAAGGATTTGTGATGGGTTGGTGTCTTTTGAACCAAGTCCGTATCTTCCTCCGCAGATTTCTGGTCTGTTAGCTTCGTCGTAGTAAACATCTCTAACGTCTAGGTAAAGTGGTTCTCCGATAGATCCTTTTTCTTTTGTTCTGTCTAGAACTGCAATTTTCTTAACAGTCTTAGGCATAGCATTTAAGAAATGTTCCTTAGAGAATGGTCTGTAAAGATGAACTTTTAGTAGACCAACTTTTTCGCCTTTGTCCATTAGGTAATCTACAACTTCTTCAATACATTCAGTAACTGAACCCATAGCAACGATTACTTTTTCAGCATCTTCTGCGCCGTAGTAGTTAAATAGTCCGTATTTTCTGCCGGTTAGTTCTGAAATCTTTTCTAAGTAATTTTCAGTAATTCCTACTACATCGTTGTAGTATTTGTTTGAAGCTTCTACTTCTTGGAAGTAAATATCAGGGTTTTGAGCAGTACCACGAACTTGTGGGCTTGTTGGGTTAAGAGCTCTATCTCTGAATTCTTTGATAGCTTTTTTGTCTACTAATTTCTTAAGATCATCGTAGTCAAGTACTTCGATTTTTTGAATTTCGTGAGAAGTTCTAAATCCATCGAAGAAGTGACAGAATGGAACTCTAGATTTGATTGCTGCTAAGTGAGCAACTCCACCTAAATCCATAGCTTCTTGTACTGATCCAGATGCAAGTAGTGCAAATCCTGATGCTCTAGCTGCCATAACGTCTTGGTGGTCACCGAAGATTGATAGTGCGTGTGAAGCAAGAGCTCTTGCTGCTACGTGGAATACTCCTGGTAGAAGTTCCCCTGCGATCTTGTACATATTTGGAAGCATTAGAAGTAGACCTTGTGAAGCAGTGTAAGTAGATGTAAGTGATCCTGCTTGAAGTGCTCCGTGAACAGCTCCTGCTGCTCCACCTTCTGATTGAAGTTCTTTAACTAAAACTTCTTGACCAAATATATTCTTTCTTCCTTGAGCTGCCCATGCATCAATATGTTCAGCCATTGGTGAAGATGGTGTAATCGGATAGATACATGAAACATCAGAAAACGCATAAGCTACGTGAGCTGCTGCTTCGTTTCCATCCATAGTTTTGAAATGTTTAACCATTTAAACCTCCTAAATTTAATACCTGTTACTAGATAATAGTTTTACATAAAACGACCATTGTCATTTCAGATATAACTATTATATAACTAAAATAAATGTTAAACTGTGATATTTATCACATGAATTGATAATCAGCTTATCAATCTCACATTGTTACCTACTATTC
>CAMYEJ010000120.1 GCA_947254665.1 uncultured Peptoniphilus sp. | reverse complement strand
TATAATATACAGATCAAAATCAGATAAACTTGAGATAAACAATAGAAAAATTGAAAGTTTAAAAGAAGAACTTAATTCAATAGATTTAGAAAATATAAAAAATGAAATAAACTCAGAAGAAACTTCAGAAAATACTTCAGAAAATACTTCAGAAAATACAAATGAAAAGATAGATTTTTCTGAAAAATTTGAAAAAATACTTGAGAAATTAAAAAAATTAAATGAAAATGATATACTGATCACATCGATAAAAGCTGACGAACAAAAAATAGTCATTTCTGGTCTTGCAAAAGATGAACCTACAATAAAAATTATTGAAGATTATCTAAAAGATTATAACCCTAGAATAGATTATGAGAAAAAAGACGTCTACTACTTTACAATCAACTTGGAGGAAAAATGAAAATAGGTAAAATCTCTAATAACGACTTAAAAAAATTAATTTTTAATAATCTTACATTAAATAGAAAAGAAGTTTTGGAAGCTTCTGAAATTGGAAGTGACTGTGCTGTGGTGGATTTAGGAGATGAACTTCTCGTAACCTCAGTAGATCCAATAACTGGAGCGAGCAAAAATATAGGTTCACTTGCAGTAAATGTGGCTTGTAATGATGCCTACTGTCTACTTGCTGAGCCGGTTGGACTTTTGATGTCTGTACTACTACCTGCAAAGACGACGAAGAATGAAATTGAAGAGATAATGATTGATGCACAATCTGCTTGCGACAAGATAGGAGTAAATATTATTGGTGGCCACACTGAAGTTACTGATGTTGTAAACACAGTGGTAATAACTACAACGGTACTAGCAAAGACTAAGGACAGGATTCTTCCAAATAGAAAGTTTGCAAAGATTGGAGACAGAATTTTAGTTTCTAAGCATGTTGCATTAGAAGGAACATCAATAATAGCTCATGATTTTGAATTAGAAAGTTCAAAATACTTAAATGAAGAAGAATTAAAGGAAGCTAAATCCTATTCCAAGCTTCTATCAGTAAAGGAAGAGTCTCTAATATCTAGAAAGTATAGAGTTAGAGCCCTTCACGATATAACAGAAGGAGGAGTCTTAGGAGCTGTTTGGGAGATGGCCACTAACCTTGGATTTGGCGCAGAGATAAATTATGAAGATATACCTATAACAAATGTTACAAAAAAACTTACCGAAGGCTTTGATATAAATCCCCTTAGATTTATATCATCTGGATCTATGATGGTAATCGTAGATAGGGAAGACAGTGAAAAATTAATTGACGAAGCTAAAAAAACTGGTCTCTTATTTACTGATATTGGTAGTCTAGTTGAAACAGATATAGTCATGAATAAAAACGGAGAAAAAGTAGATATTGCAGAACCTTCTCCTGATGAACTTTACAAAGTGGTATAATGAATTGGGAGGTAGTATGAAAAAAATATTTATTGTAATAATATTATTGATATTAATAGTGCCAGCTTATGCGCTAAGCAGTGTTAAGATAGATAAAAAAGATGTAAAAGTTTTGGATACAAATGTATTTGTAAACGGAAGTCCAATAAAATCTGACTTCAGTCCATATGCAACGAGTGGTAGGACATTTGTCCCTGTTAGAGAGCTTACAGAAGGACTAGGAGCTAAAGTTAATTGGAACGAAGAAAATATGACAGTTGAGATTAAGTTTGGTGAAAAGACTATAGTACTTAAGATAAATTCTGATGTCACATATGTCGATGGAAAGAAAAAATTAATTGATAAGGACCAAATTCCAAAGCTTGCACTATATAGTACTCCTAGGACTGAAACCAAGACGATGATTCCACTTAGATTTGTGTCAGAAACCTTGGGATATAAGGTAGCTTGGGACGAAAAAACTTCTACAGCACTTATAACTACAGGAGAAAATATAAGTTCAACCGTAATTGAAACAGCGACAATCATTAGTGAAGAAGATTTAAAAGAAGAGAGCAGTAAGAAAAATAGAAATTCTGGAGTTCAATTCCAATCACAGTCTGAAAAAAAAGAAACAAAGAATGCTCAAAATAATAAGAAGAGCAAGATTTATGAACGAGCTGGACTAAAGGAAGAGGAATATAAAATAGATCCAAAGAAAAGAAAAATCACTAAAGGATTCGTTCCAAACGGTGAAAAGATTAAGATAGTGCTAGATGCAGGTCATGGTGGAACAGATTCAGGTGCTATAAGTACAATAGATAAGACGGTGATGGAAAAAGCGCTTACTCTTGACATGATAAATAGACTTAACGAAAGATTTTCGATGCTTGGCTATGAAGTTATACTTACCAGAACAGAAGATGAATATATAAAACTTTTAGATAGAGCACGAATATCAAACACTAGTGATGCAGACTTGTTCTTATCTATTCACTTTAATGCTTCTAATAGTAGTACATCAAAGGGTATTGAAGTACTTTATGGTTCAGAAAAAAATATTATTATAAAGAAATCTGAACAGGTTCACATGGCAAAGTCAATCCTAAAAGAGCTTATAGATAGTACAGGAGCAGTAAATAGAGGAGTTAAAAATAGAGCGGATTTAATCGTTTTAAATAAAACTAAGAATGTTGCTGCACTATGTGAATTGGGATTTGTAACCAATAGCGAAGATATGGAAAAAATAACTGATAGCTCCTACCTAGATACTATGGCAGATGCAATAGTAAGAGGAGTGCAAGAATATGTAATGAATTACAGGATGGAATCTAATGAGAGATAGAGAATTTAATAAAATAAGAGATTTAAAAATAACTCCAAATTACTTGAGCGGTCCGGATGGATCATGTTTAGTAGAAATGGGAAACACAAAGATAATCGTAACTGCAATGATTGAAGACAAGGTTCCATTCTTTTTAAAAGGACAAGGAGTTGGTTGGCTCAGTGCAGAATATTCCATGATACCAGGTTCAACACAAAGAAGAAAACCAAGAGATATCTCTCGAGGTAAGATTGATGGAAGAAGCCAAGAGATCCAAAGACTCATCGGTAGATCACTAAGATCCGCAATAGATTTATCACTCATTGGCGAGAGAACCATATGGATTGATTGCGATGTAATATCTGCAGATGGAGGCACTAGAACTCTTTCGGTAACCGGTGGATTTGTAGCCTTAAAACTAGCAGTAAATAAATATTTAAAGGAAAAATTAATGTTTGCAAATCCAATAAAAAGAAAGGTCGCAGCAATATCACTGGGAAAAGTTTATGGAAGACTTGTGGTAGATTTAGATTTCGATGACGATTCTAAAGCTGATGTGGATATGAATATCGTCATGGATGAAGACCATAATATTATTGAAATACAAGGAACATCTGAAAAAACTCCTCTAAAAATCAAAGAGCTTTATGAACTTGTGAAATTGTCTGAAGAAACTATAGATGAAATTATGAAAATAGTTGAAGATGTAGTGCCTTCTAACAATTACTTAGTACTTTCCACAGACAATGTTCATAAGATAAAAGAGATGGAATCTATTTTATCCGATATAGATTTAATCGTTGAATCTAAATCAGATGTAGGACTACAAGATATACAAGTGGATGAAGATCAAGAAACCCTCGAAGGAAATGCGAGAAAAAAAGCTGAAGAAATTGCAAAATTTGTTGGCTATAAAAATGTTATTTCTGACGATACAGGATTATTTGTAAATGCTCTAGATGGAGAACCAGGAGTTCATTCAGCTAGATACTGCGGTGATCACGATGATAAGAAAAACATCGAAAAAGTTTTAGAAAAATTAAAAGACAAAGAAGACAGAAGCGCCTACTTCCAAACATCAATTGCCTTAGTAGAACCTAATAAAGAAATAAAACTATTTAGCGGCAGAATCGATGGTACTATCGCATATGATGAAAGAGGCGATGAAGGTTTTGGATATGACAGTGTATTTATTCCAAATGGATACGACAAGACCTTTGCTGAGCTAGGAGAAGAAGAGAAGAATAAGATATCTCATAGGGCAATAGCT
>CAMYEJ010000119.1 GCA_947254665.1 uncultured Peptoniphilus sp. | reverse complement strand
GATAACCACTGGCTAATTCCAAGAAGCTTATTTTTTTTAACAAAAAAAGAAGAGGTTATTCCTCTTCTTCATTTTCACCTGCTGGTGGTTCTTCAATTTTTAGTTCTATTTTTTCTATTCTCTTGTCTTTTGCCGTTAGTTCTGTAAGTGTATATATGTCTTTGTATTTTACTGAGTGCATGATCTTATCGCTATCGTCTGGAATAAACCCAAGTAGTTCTACCATTAATCCCGAGATTGTTTCGTGGTTGTCTGATTCTAAGTCTGTTCCTAGTTCATCATTTATGTCTTCTAGATTCATCCTTCCATCAATTATAAATGTATTTTCATTTACCTTTTCAATCTTCGGTTCATCCTTGTCGTATTCATCTTCGATTTCACCGACTATCTCTTCTACTATGTCCTCCATGGTTACCATTCCAGAAAATCCACCATATTCATCTATTAAGATTGCTAGGTAACTCTTGTTCTCTTGAAGTTCTTTTAGTAGTGAGTCAATCTTCTTGGTTTCTGGTACGAAGTATGGTTCCTTCAGTACGTTGTCAATGTTTACACTCTTGTAGTTGTTTCTTGCGTATTCCAAGAATAGATCTTTTATATAGATCGTTCCTACTATATTATCTGTGTTTTCTCTAAATACCGGCACCCTTGAATATCCTCTTGATAGAATCTCTGGGATTACATCTGCGTTAAATTCATCATAGTCGAGCATGTAGATATTGGTTCTTGGGGTCATGATTTCGTAGGCCAGTCTGTCGTCGAAGTCCATTATCTTTACAATCATCTCTTCCCCTTGAGAGTTTATAACACCTTGCTCTGTTGAGACTTTGATATATCCTTTTAACTCTTCTTCTGAGATCTTTTCTTCCACGTCTTCGCTGTACTTACCCATTATTTTAAGTGTGATTGTCGTTGCAAATGATGCAAGTTTCACGAATGGATAGGTAAGCATGGTAAAGATTTGGATTGGCTTTGCTGAAAATAGTGCTACTGATTCTGCGTTTTGTAGTGCAATTCTCTTAGGTACCAGTTCTCCAAATACCAATGTAAAGAATGATAGTACAAATGTCACAATTATAAGTGCAAGTGTTGGTCCATAGTAAATTCCTAATTCTGCAAAATAGTGACCTAGCATTTTAGATACGGATGTTGCAGCTGATGCAGATGAGAAAAATCCTGCCAATGTTATACCAACCTGAATAGTTGACAAGAATCTAGTCTGATCATCTGTGACTTTTAAGAGAGTCTTCGCCCTCTTGTTTCCATCCTCCGCTAGATTTTCTATCTTAGTTTTGTTCGCCGATACTATCGCCAGCTCTGCAGCTGAGAAAAACGCATTTATTAGCGTAAGTATAAATATTAAAATAAGCTGAGGTATTAACCCTCCACTTCCATCGTCCATATATTCCTCCTTATTGTTTTATTATAGCTAGTTTTAATTATTTTTTCTATTATCTTAAAAATTTACCCATTTTATGATAAACTTATATAAATTATTAAAGGAGATGATATTATCAAGAAAAGAACTATAGTTTTTATTTCTATTATTTTAATTGGTGTAGCTTTTGTCTCAGGAATTTTCTATGGTGACAAAAAGGACAATACCAAAGTCGACTCCACAATTCTTACCAATAGATTAAATAGTATTAGAGAACTTTCGACACTGGAATACAAGTACACTAAGATGGTTACCTATTCCAATATAAAAACTTTTTACGGTTGGGAGGTTCCTTTTACTGAAAAGAAATTTATCATAACCTATAATGGAAGTATAAAGTCTGGCATCGACTTGAATAGTGTAACTGTTGCCGTTGATAATAATAAAAAAGAGATTAAGGTTAATCTTCCAGAGGCAAAGATTTTGTCACACGAAATAGACGAAGATTCCATAAAGGTTTTCGATGAGAAGACTTCAATTTTCAATCCTCTAAAAGTCGAAGATTTTAAATCTTTTGCTACTGACCAAAAGGACAATGTTGAGAAGGAAGCTATTGAAAAAGGTCTTTTAACGGATGCCGAAAAACATTCCAAGGATGCAATCCTAGAAGCTTTTAGTATCGACGGATTATTAGATGATTATAAAGTAATATTTGAGTGAGGTTAATATGAAAATATCAATTCCAAAAGAAATAAAAGACAATGAATTCCGTGTTGCTATTACACCTGGAGCTGTAAATACACTCACCATAGCTGGTCACGAAGTATATATCGAAGAAGGAGCCGGCATATCTTCAGGTTTCACAGATGAAGAATACAAATCTCAAGGTGCTAAGATCGTAGATCAAAAAACCTGTTGGGAAGTAGCAGATATGATTTACAAAGTTAAAGAACCTCTAAAAGAAGAATATAAATTCTTTCGCGAAGGACTAATAATATTTTGCTACCTTCACCTTGCTGCCAACGAAGAACTCACAAAAGAACTTCTAAAGAACAAGGTTACAGGTGTTGCATTTGAAACTGTTGAAGTAAATGGAAAACTTCCACTACTTCGCCCAATGTCAGAAATCGCAGGCAGAATGGCAATCACAGAAGGTTCTTTCTACCTTTCTAAACAAGCTGGTGGAAAGGGAATCTTACTTGACGGAGTTCCTGGAGTTGCTCCTGCTCATGTAGTAATAATTGGTACCGGTGGTGTAGGAAGAAGTGCCGTTAAAGTTGCAACAGGAATGGGCGCAAGAGTTACCGCAATCGGGCATAATATGGAACAGCTTTCACAACTTATAGATATATTTGGAAACTCAATCGAAACACTTTATTCAGATCCATACAATATTTCAAAAGCAGTTGAATCTGCAGACTTAGTTATTTCTACAGTCCTTGTACCTGGATCTAAAGCACCATGTCTAGTAACAGAAGAGATGGTAAAATCCATGGGCGAAGGATCAGTAATAGTGGACGTGGCAATCGACCAAGGCGGTTCAATAGAAACCACCAAGAATCATCCAACCACCCACTCCAATCCAACTTTTGTAAAACACGGCGTAATTCACTATGCAGTTGCAAATATCCCAGGTTCAGTTCCAATGACATCCACCAAGGCACTTTCAAATGCAACTTCTGAATTTGCAAACTTAATTGCAAAAGAAGGAATTAAAAAGGCAATGGAAAATCACGGACTAAAACTTGGAATAAATACCATGGGCGGATATATAACCAATGCCGCTCTAGCAAAAGTATATGAAGAAGACTACAAGGATCCTCAGGAACTTATATGAATAAAATAAGAACGAACGGATTTATTTTAAAAATCATCGCCATAGCAACCATGGTCATAGACCATTTTACTGCTGCATTTGAACTTGCAATGCCGGAAAATATATATTATATAGGCAGAAATATCGGAAGGATATCATTTCCTCTCTTTGCCTACATGATTGGAGTGGGATATATCCACACTAAAAATAAAAAAAATTACCTACTGAGGCTAGTAGGCGTTGGACTGATTTCTGAAGTTCTATTCGACTACCTTCTTTTCGATAAGTTTTTTGTAATGAGTTATAACAATATTTTCTTTACCCTGGCGCTTGGACTTCTAGCTCTTATCATAAGTGGCTATGTAAGAGAAAATATAAAAAATCTATATGTAGCAGCACTAGTAGAATATGCAGTAGTATTTCAAATAGGATACCTTGCACAATTTTGCCACACCGATTATGGATTCTACGGAGTTTTCTTGATATATACATTCTATATCTACCTAAGATCAAAGAGTAAAATCACACTCCTACTGCCTATGCTTTTTGGAATGATACAGACACCATATGTACTTCCAGCATATCTTCTAATCTACTTAGACGATGGCACCCACGGAAGACATCTCTCCAAGTACATCACCTACCTGTTCTACCCAGCGCATATCTTGGTGGCGATACTTCTAAGAGGATTTGTCGGGGCGTAAATTTTATAATATTAAATATAAAAAAGATAAAAAAACACACAAATCAATGTGGTGACCCCATAAAGTTGGACCTAATACCAGGACTGGTAGTTTACTAGTTCT
>CAMYEJ010000118.1 GCA_947254665.1 uncultured Peptoniphilus sp. | reverse complement strand
CTTCGAATACTTGATTTCAAAATTCTTGTCATATTCAATTTTATAAGTATTTTTGTATTTTTTGTAGATTTCTCTGTCGTTGGTTATGATTTCTTCGTCGTTGCGACCTACCACCTCATCCACCACATCTCTTCTGTACAAAAGTCTAGGTGCAGGTTCAAAATCTTTTTCATAACCTACCATATTGTAGGTGGTGTTTAATTTTTCATACTCATTTAAAAGTTCTTCTTTTGTGGCAGATTTCGCTTCCGTTCTAAAGAGCACTCCTTCAAAGCTATATTTCTTTAAATCTTCTACTTCTTCTTTGGATAATTTCTTGGAAAATTTATTTTCTCCGCCGATTTTAACCATGTACCTTCCCGGAATGTTGAAATCCACCACCGCCTTTGGAAATTTATCCTCTGTCATTTTGCTTATCTGTACAAGAGTCTTATCACCTATATTTAAAGGACCAGAGTCACTCTTCTTGAGATAGACCTTGGTCCTTCCAATATCCACGAAGTAGGCTTCGAGAGATGAATTGTATTCCACGACTCTTCCCAAATAAATATTATCTAGGATATTTTTCTCTCCAAATTCAAATATTTCTTCGAGCCTATCTCTATATATAAAAATTTGTTCAAATTTTGAGTCAATGTAAATCAAAATAAAATCCCCTCTTCTCTAAAACTGAAGTACTTTCCTCTTCCGATTACAATATGATCCACAATTTCTATATTTAAAATATCTCCAGCTTTTAAAAGTACATTGGTGATATCTCTATCTTTTTGAGAAGGGAAAGGATCCCCCGATGGATGATTGTGACTTATGATGATTGAATGAGCATTTACTTCAATAGCTTCTCTAAATACTTCCCTTGGATGGACCACAGTAGCATCTAATGTTCCTTTAGAGATTTCGCTAGATTTTATGAGACATTTCTTCGTATCCAGTGAAAGCACGCGGAATGATTCGTATGGAAGATGGCTCATCTGTGGGCTTAAAAATTCATAGATTGCCATCGGATTATTTAGGAGAAGTTTTTCAAATTTAGAAACAGTAGAGATTCGCCTTGCTAGTTCAAGGGCTGCAGATACCATAGCAGCCTTGCTCGGTCCAAATCCCTTGATCTTCATGACTTCCGATGGACGAAGTTTGGTAAGCTCACCGATTCCTCCATAGGCGTTTAAAAGTTTTTGACAAAGTTCTACCGCAGTTTCTTCTTTTGTGCCAGTTCTAATTATAAGGGCGATTAACTCTGCGTTTGAAAGAGATGCTTCTCCTTCAGCAAATAATTTTTCCTGTGGACGATCTTCTATTGGAAGATCCTTGATGGTCTTCTTTGCCACATCAATCTTTTCAATTTTTTCTAAATTTTTTAAACTCTCATTAAATTTCATTTAATCTTCCCTCATCTATCTTTGCAACTACTGATTTCACTTCTTCTAGTGGAAGTCCAACGATATTTAAAAAACTTCCCTCGTAGTGGGAAACTAAAATTGCACCTATTCCTTGAATGCCGTAGGAGCCCGCCTTGTCCACGTATTCACCGGTATTTAAATATTCATCGATATCAGAGTCACTTAAATCTTTAAAAGTTACAGAACTTGAAACGTAGTCAGTGTACTTTATCTTTCTATCCAAATTTATAATTGCAAATGCAGTTATGACTATATGTTCCCTGCCAGAAAGAGATTTCAAAGTTTTGAAAGCATCTTCTCTATCCTTTGGCTTACCGAGAACTTTGTTATCCAGAACCACGATTGTATCAGCAGATAGTATAGTTTCATTTGGAAAATCTTCTGCAACTGATGCAGCTTTTTCAAAGGCAAGGGAAATACAATTGGAAATTGGATCTTCTATAAATCCAATCTTCTCCTCAATCTGTGGTTTCACAGTTTCGATTTCAAATTCATTTTTTAAAATCTCTATTCTTCTTGGCGAAGTTGAAGCGAGTATTAGTTTCTCCATTTTATCTCCTTGTGTTTTGAAACATTTTTTGAAATATAGTAACTTGCAAGACCTACAAAATATCCAGTAAATATCCCAATCAAAAGTAAGTACGGAAGATAAGAAATAAGTGTCATGCTCTTTAAAATAAATATAGCTGCTAAAATCTGACCGAAGTTGTGAAATGCAGATCCGATTTCAGAAACTCCGATCGGACTTAGGTACTTTCTAAGATATTTATGGGAAAGAATCATCGCTATTGATGAAAACAGTGCTCCATTTGCAGAAAATATAAATGCACTTACCGCACCAGTTACAAGCATGAGCACTATGGATTTAAAAATCATAATTAAAAATCCTTCTCTATAACCAAGTGTGTATATAGCAACCAAAACCACCATGTTTGATAGTCCAAGCTTTGCCCCTGGTACTGGAATAGGAAGTGGAATTTGTGATTCAAATGTCCCGAGCACTATTCCCAGCGCCACTAAAAGTGATATGAATAATAATCTTTTTGTCTCTTTCAATGTAATAACACATCCAATCCGTCGTCTCCAGGCTCAATCTCAATCACAAGTCTATTTGGAAGACACACTATTGACTCTCCCTTAGAAGTGATCTCGCCCATCTTCATACATAGTTTGTCCTTGCAATCTGATTCAACCATCTTAACTCCATGCTTTGTAAACATAATTTCATTGTCCCCAAACTCAGTGTGAATATGCTCAACCTTGCCTTCCATATTGCCATCCACCTTGATGGTTTTTACAACCTTTCCATTTACCTTTATGTTTATTGTAGAACCTTCGACGAAAGCTCCCTTTCTAGTTGAAAATAATATTACAAAAGAAATTAAAACGATGGATATGATTACGATTAAATCTCCAATTTTAAAAACTTTTTCTTTGAATAATGATTCTTTCATAATTACATTTTAACATAGATTTATTTTAAGTAGCAAAATTATAAAAACAAATATCAAATTGGGTATAATAACAAAGAATAAACAGGATTTAGGAGGAATTGGATGATAAAACATTATATGAAAGATCACATAGCGGTGGTGACTCTATCGAGAGAAGGAGGTCTAAACGCCCTTTCATCACAGATGCTCGAAGATCTTTTGAAAATTTATAGAGATTTAGAAAATAATGACGATGTAAAGATTGTCGTTTTAAATTCAGATAGAAGAGATTTCTGTGCAGGAGGAGATTTAAAGGAAGTATATGAATCTTTTTCAAAGTGCAAGGACAGAAAATGTCTTATGAGTTATTTTACAAAGGAGTACGATCTGGATCTATTCCTAGCAACTACCAAGAAACCAACCATTACATTTTGGACTGGAGTTTCTATGGGTGGCGGTGTAGGACTTTCAATGCATTCAGATATAATAATTGCAGATGAAACGGTGAGATTTGCTATGCCAGAGACCAAGCTTGGAATCGTTCCAGATGTAGGAGTTGGAACCGTACTATCTAAAATTGATAGACCGACTGCAAACTATATAACCCTAAACTCAAAGATTATTTCTGCATCGGACATAAAACATCTTGGAATCGTCGACTACCTTGTAGAAAAAAATAATAAGGATGAATTATTGGAAGAACTTTTCAAATTAGGAAGAGAAAATAAATCCACAGAAGAGATAATGGTAGCATTTAAGGATATGCTAAATGATTACGACCTCCCAACTAAGAAGACAGATCTATCCTTCAACGAAGAAAATATTAAGAAGCACTACGACAAGGAATCTGTCTTTGAAATAGTAAATTCACTTAAAGAAAATAAAGGTGATGAGTTTGCTGCTGCATGTTTAGAAGAACTTGAAATGGTGTGTCCATACAGCATGGCGCTTCAATTTGAAAAGCTAAAGGCTGGAGAAAATTGGGATAGAGTCGAAACTCTTAAGAGAGACTGGATGTATATCCTAGACTCCAGTTTAAGGGGCGACTTTGAAGAAGGCATCCGCTCAGTCTTAATTGACAAGGACAATAATCCAAATTGGAAGCATAAAACTTTGGAAGATGTGGATATGAATGAAATTCACCACGTACTTCACGAAAGAGAAACTAAGT
>CAMYEJ010000117.1 GCA_947254665.1 uncultured Peptoniphilus sp. | reverse complement strand
GAAATAGAGCAAATTGAATTAGACAATAGAAAAAAACTCTATCTAGATGACATTGCTGTTTTAGAAGACATGGTGAACAGGTCCTATGGACTACTTCGCAACGCAAGAATTTTGAAATTAGATGAGATGATAGACAATTTAACTATTTTAGATTTGGGAATATCTCTCTCAATTATAAAAAAGAATGGAAATAGAAATTTAATGAAAAGCATAGATTCACTTACAAATGGAGCCATCCAACACGATAGAAAACAGATTTTAGATGGCAAATCACTAGATATTGTAAGGGCGAATCTAGTTAGAAAAATGATGAAGGAGGAATTTTAGTGGCGATTTTTGATAATTTTTCAGAACCTGCAAAAAGGGCGATGTTACTTGCTCAAAGAGAAGCAAGGATAAGCGGCCAATCATATATAGGCTCGGAGCACTTGCTACTTGGAATAATAAAAGAAACTTCTGGAGCGGGATCTAGTATCCTTTACCAAGTTGGAATCACCTATGATCTTGCAAAACAGGAACTGGATTCTATAGTTTCAGCCAACTCTTCAGGAGAAAATCTAGGACCACTTAACTATACACCGAGAACGAAAAGAATCATTGACCTATCCTACGAAGCAGCAAGGGTTATGAATTCAAAACTTGTAGGCACAGAACATATTCTGCTTGCAATTTTAAAAGAAGGACAGGGAATAGCTGTCATGATTTTGAGAAATCTCGGTATAGATACAGAATCTCTAGAAGCATCTATTATGAGAGCACTAAACGGAAATCCAAACCAAGGCAAAAAAGAAAATAAAAAAGAAGATTCTCCAGTTGGGGAATGGACCATTGACTTAAATGAAAGGGCGAAGGAAGGAAAGATCGATCCAATAATAGGAAGAACAGAAGAAATCGAAAGAATTATCCAAGTTCTTCTTAGAAGAAAGAAAAATAATCCTGTTCTAATCGGTGATCCTGGAGTAGGCAAGACTGCAATAGTAGAAGGTCTCGCAGCGAGAATCGTCGAAGGAGAAGTGCCTGATGTTATAAAGGACAAGAGAATTTTGACCTTGGATGTAAGCTCATTAATCGCAGGGGCGAAGTATAGAGGAGACTTTGAAGAGAGACTTAAGACCGTAATCGAAGAAGCGACAAGAGATAGTAGCATAATTTTATTTATTGATGAGATGCATGTCATCATGGGAGCTGGCGGCGCAGAAGGGGCAATGGACGCATCCAATATTCTAAAACCTGCATTGGCAAGGGGAGAAATTAGAATAATTGGTGCAACAACCACCAAGGAATATAGAAAGAACATAGAAAAAGATCCAGCCTTCGAAAGAAGACTTGTTGCGATAAATGTAAAAGAACCGACAGAAGAAGAATCCATAGAGATTATAAAAGGTTTAAAGTCAGCTTATGAAGATCATCATATGGTAAATATTTCTGACGAAATTATAAAATCTGCGGTAGTTTTATCCAATAGATATATAAACGACAGATATCTTCCTGATAAAGCCATAGATTTAATCGATGAAGCTGCATCTAAAGTGAGAATAAAAAATATAAAGACTCCAAGATTCGTTAAAACTTTTGAAGAAAAGTTAGAGGACATAGAAGCGGAAAAGGCGAAGGCGATCTATGAACAGGACTATGAAAAAGCTGCAAGACTAAGGGACGAAGAATCATCAATAAGAGAATCCTTTGAGCTTAAGAAAGAAGAATATAAAAACAATAGAGAAAAACCAGATGTTCCAGTAGAAATCATAGAAGAAATAGTTTCTTCCTGGTCTGGAGTTCCAGTTACAAAACTAACCACAGAAGAAAATACAAAACTAAGAGAATTGGACAATAATCTTAGAAAATCTGTAAAGGGACAAGATGAGGCAATTATAAGTCTGTCTAAAGCGATTAAGAGAGCTAGAGTTGGATTAAAAGATAAGAATAGACCTATAGGATCATTTATATTTGTAGGACCTACTGGAGTTGGTAAGACCTACCTATCTAAGAAGCTTGCAGAAGAAGTCTTTGGAAATGAATCCAATATGATTCGTATCGATATGTCAGAATACATGGAAAAACATTCTGTAAGTAGGCTCGTTGGATCACCTCCAGGATATGTTGGACACGAAGAAGGTGGACAACTCACAGAAATCGTAAGAAGCAATCCATACTCTGTAATACTATTCGATGAAATTGAAAAGGCTCATCCAGATGTGTTCAACATTCTCTTACAAATTTTGGACGATGGAATTTTAACCGACTCACAAGGAAGGACAGTTTCATTCAAAGATACAATCATCATCATGACTTCAAACGCCGGAGCGACACTTCTTAAGAATAAATCAAGTCTTGGATTTGGAACTAGCACCAAGGCAAGAGAAGAGACAGAATATGAAAAGATGAAAAATATTATAAACGAAGAGCTCAAGAAGACATTTAGACCAGAATTTTTAAACAGAGTTGATGATATAATCGTGTTTAAAGAATTGGGCAAGCCAGAAATTAAAGACATCGTTAGAATTATGCTCGATGAACTTAAAGAGAGAGTAAAGGATCTAGACCTTGACCTTAAATTTACAGAAGACGTGGTAAATTATATTTCTGAAGTTGGCTTCGACAAGGAATATGGAGCAAGACCGATTTCAAGATCTATAAGAACCAACATCGAGGACGTGCTTGCGGATAAATTTGTAAATGGAGAAATCGAAAGAGGAGATTCTGTAACCGTTTATAAGAATGGAGAATCTCTAGTAATTCGAAGGAATAAAATAAAAAATAAGGTAGTAGAAAATGTACAAGTGTAGTGAATGTGGATATACTTCTCCTGGATTTTTAGGAAAATGTCCAGAGTGCGGTGCTTGGGGCTCAATGGAAGAGACCAAGGAGGAGAAGAAAATAAAATCCATATCAAAGACAGAAATCTTTAAATCCAAAGGCTCTAAACCTTTAAAAGATGTGGAAGCATTGGAAGGAGAGAGAATCCTCACGGGAGTTTCTGAGTTTGATAGAGTAATGGGTGGGGGAATTTTAAAAGATTCCCTCACCATTTTAACTGCTAGACCAGGAGCAGGAAAATCAACCCTTCTTCTTCAAATTTCAAATATCTTGGCTTCAAAAGGAAAGAAAGTCCTCTATGCATCTGGAGAAGAATCTGCAAGTCAAATAAGACAGAGGGCTAAGAGAATCGTAGAAAATATTTCTGAGAGTCTCTTTGTAATCTCAACTAATAACCTTGTAGATGTGCTGGATGAAGTGGAGAGTTTGGACTGCGACTTTGTAATTGTGGATTCAATACAGACTTTTATAATTCCAAATATCGAATCGAGAGCAGGTTCGCCGACACAGATAATGGAATCAATTCACATGCTAATGAATATGGCGAAGGACGAAAGTAGACCTAGAGCAGTCTTTATCGTAGGACAGATGACGAAAGAAGATTCACTTGCGGGAGTGCGATCTCTTGAACATGCGGTGGATACAGTGCTTTTATTATCAGGAGAAACCTATGAAGAGTTAAGGATACTTTCCACAACCAAGAATAGATATGGAAGTACAGGAGAGATGGGATTTTTCAAAATGGATGAAAAAGGTCTCACCTCCATCGACAACCCCTCTGAATATTTCATGACGGAGAGAGAAAACGGAAAAAATGTACCGGGTTCAGCCCTATCTGTAACGAGGGAAGGTACAAGACCGATTATATTAGAAGTAGAATCATTGGTTTCAAAATCATTTATGCCATATCCATCAAGAGTTTCAGAACATCTTAGAAAGGAGCAACTTTTCACTCTAATTTCAATATTAGAAGAACGAGGAGAAGTTCCAATGATGGATAAAAATGTGGTTGTTAAAACTACAGGGGGAATAAAACTTCAGGACACCGCATCTAATTTATCGGTTATAGTAAGTATCTATTCAAGTCTTGTAGGTAAACCTGTAAAAGCATCAAGCGTATTTATCGCTGACGTAGGACTTACTGGAGAATTAAAAGTCTGTCCATCCATAGACGTGAGAATCTCCGAAGCAAGACGCATGGGATTTAAACATATCTACGTTCCGAAAAATATAAAACAAGAATCAAAAGACTTAGTAAAATTAAATCACATAATGGAAGTTTTGAAACATTCTATAGATCAGTAAACCAAGGGCAACCTTGGTTTTTATATTGCAATTAAAATTTCTTTGAAATTTCTTAACTAATAGAGTACTTTCAATATGTTATAATGAAATTAAAAAAGTATGAGCTTGGCAAAGAATATAATATTTAAACAATCTTCAGAAGAAATCTTAAAAC
>CAMYEJ010000116.1 GCA_947254665.1 uncultured Peptoniphilus sp. | reverse complement strand
ACTGAAGCCATTTTCTTAGATGAATTTCCCATTTTCTCTAATTTATTTTTATCCATAAGTAAAGACTCGATACTATCAAGCAGAACTTCTCCACTTAAATCGTTCTCTTTTATTACTATGGATGCACCCTTATTTTCATAGGATTTTGCATTGAAAAACTGATGGTTCCCTGCAGTGTATGATTTAGGTATAAGTATGCTAGCTACTCCTACTGCAGATATTTCCGCAAGAGTCATAGCTGATGAAGATGCAACTACTAAATCTGAAATTTTTAAAAGATCTGGAATTTTATGTGAGTAATCTAAAATCTTAATATTTTCTGGTAGATCAATCCCCTTTATCTCTTCCATAAAGTTCTTATAATGAACTTTACCCGTTATGTGGATAAGTCTAAAAGGTAACTCAGTCCTGCTCTTTATAATTTCTATGATGGCATCGTTGGTTGATTCTTGCCCACCTGAGCCACCGAAAGAAAGTACAATTGGCATGTCATTTTCTACTCCAAGTCTTTTAAAAGCCTCATCTCTATCTATTGTTTCAAAATCTGATCGAATTGGATTGCCCGTGAAAACAATATTTTCATTATTGAAATATTCTTTTGCTTCATCAAAGTTTATTGCTACTAGGTCAGCCTTTTTGCTTAGAATTTTGTTTGTTATTCCTGGATACGCATTTTGTTCAGAGATAACAGTCTTTATTTTTCTTCTCTGAGCCTTCATTACAATCGGAGCACAAACAAATCCACCCGTACCTATTACAACGTCTGGTTTAAATTCTTTTATTATCTTGTCGCATTGCCTAAGTCCCTTGTATAGAGACATGGCGGTTTTAAACGTCTTAACATTCAATTTTTTCCTAGGTAAGCCTTTTGCAGAAATAGTTTTAAATGGAACACCATGTTCTGGTACTATTTCTGATTCAAGTCCCTTTTCTGTACCTACATATAAAATATTTGCATCTTTGTATCTCTTTTTTATTTCATCAACTATGGCAAGGGCTGGATATATATGTCCTCCAGTCCCACCGCCGGATATTATTATATTCATTTTAACCTCGTTTTGAAATGCCTAGTAATATTCCTACAGAGCCTAGTGCAACTATAATAGATGTACCTCCGTATGACACAAATGGAAGTGTAATCCCTGTTGCGGGCATGAATTTGCAGGCAACGGCAATATTAAATAGGGCTTGGACACCTATATAGGAAGTTATCCCTAACGCCACCAGTTTATCAAAGTAGTTTTCTGCCCTATATGATATAGTATACCCCCTATATATAAATACTACAAATAAAATAATTATTATTAGCACTCCAAACAGTCCTATCTCTTCAGCTATAACCGCAATTATAAAATCTGAGTGGGCTGCAAATATATTGTATTTAAATCTTGAATGAAATAATCCTACTCCAAACAGTCCGCCTACCGCCATAGCGTATAGCGATTGAAATTGGTGGTAAGTCTCCTTATTCATTTCATCTGAGAAGAATCCTTTGAACCTATCCATTCTATATCCATACTTAGTTACGAATAAAACCGCTACTATACAACCAAGGGCAGCTATTACTACAAATTGGTGATTTTTCATTCCTGCTGCAAAGAGCATTATAAATAGAGACGCTCCTATAACCGCAGCGGTTGAAAAGTCTTTAAATAGTATTGGTCCGGCTGATAAACCCATAACTGCTAAGGCATAGATAAATATTTTGGAATCATCAATCCTATTTCTAACCTGGGAGAGAAAACTTGCAAAAAATATAATAGAACTTACCTTTATAAATTCTGAAGGTTGGAATCCTTTGTTGATCCCAGGAATTAATATTGACCTAACTTGACCATGTTCAGTCTTACCTAGGCTCGTGAATAAGAGCGCAACCGCAATTAGTGATAGGAAAAATCCTATTACTCCAAAAAATTGAAGTTGTCTCCTAGATAGTTTTGTACCTATTAACATGGCAACTACTCCAACCATAAGTAGTGGAATATGTGTCTTTATTTGGTAGTATTCATCTCCATGGTTCTTAACTCCATTTGGAATACCAGCAGAAGTTATAAACACAACTCCAAATAAAACCAGTATGATAGTTACTATTAATAGGGTTCTATCTACATTTTTGAAAAGTTTGTCTTTCAAAATTATCTCTCCAATCCCATTACTATTTCTTTGAAATGCTTGCCTCTTACTTCATAGTTTGGATACATATCCCAGGAAGCGCACGCAGGTGAAAGTAGAACTACAGAAGGGTTTTCTCTTGCAATAGTAGTAGCTACTAAGACAGCCTCTTCCATATCTTTTACTCTTGTATTTTCTATGCCAAGCTCTGTTGCTTCTTTTATAATAAGCTCTGAGGTTGCGCCCATAACTACAAGAGATGTTATCTTATCTTTGTTGTCTTCCAAAAGTTTTTTGAAATCAGACCCCTTGTCGTATCCGCCAATTATTAATACTGATTTTTCAAAAGCTTTAAGAGCCACATCTGTACTATCTGGATTTGTTCCCTTAGAATCGTTGTAGTAACTTATTCCATTAAAAGTCCTTACAAACTCAATTCTATGTTCAACGCCTTTGAAGTTTTTAATCGTATCTACGATTATTTTTAAATCTACTCCCAGTGAATATGCAGAAAGTATGGCAGCCATTGCATTTTCAATGTTGTGTCTACCCTTTATAAAGACATCTGATACATTCATAATATTTTCTAAAGAACCATCAAAATGTCTAAAAATTATTTCTCCATCTTTTGTAAAAAGTCCTGGTATTCCTATGTCATCATAGGAATAATAATAAGTTTTTTTTACTCCTGCATCGATGGTCTTTACATAGTCACAGGATGCTCCTAAGATTAAATAATCATCTTCTTCTAGGTTTTTATATATGTTTTCTTTTGCTTTTCTGTAATTTTCTACAGTCTTGTGCCAATCCAAATGGTCGCTTGTTATATTTGTTATCACAGCTACATGAGGGTGAAACTTGTCTATATACGCTAGTTGAAATGAACTAGCTTCGCATACTATGAATTTCGGATCATAGTCAATTACATCCATGACTCCTACCCCAATGTTACCTACCGCATAAGAATTTCCAACCTTGTTTAATATTTCATTTATAAGGGTGGTGATGGTAGTCTTGCCATTAGTACCAGTTATTGCGACTATATCCTTTGTTTTATAAAAATATGAAGCGAATTCTATATCAGAAATTATCTTTATATTTGTATCTTCCAATGTTTTTATTATTTTGTTCCCGGGCTTTTAACCGCAAAATCTATGCCGCTAAAGTCTCCGTTAAATATATCTTCTCTTTCAAATCCATCATAATTTTCTCTTTCATCTAAAACAAATGAATCTATTTCGTGTTTTTTTGCATAATTATAGACGGATTTACCTGTTGTTCCAGTTCCTATTATTAAAATTTTCATTTCTTTACCATTAAATTATTAACAAGTATCCTAGTATGCATAGAATAATTTGTGCAATGTAGAATGCTTTTACAACTTTTGTTTCCTTCCATCCTTTTTGTTCATAGTGATGGTGAAGTGGTGACATTAAAAATATTCTCTTTCCTCTTATTTTGTAGCTTAGCACTTGGAGTATTACAGATAAAGTTTCTATAAAATATACACCACAAGCTACTGGTAGTAATAGTGGAATATTAAGAAGCACTGCTATTGAGCTTACTGCTCCTCCTAATGCCAATGATCCTGTATCTCCCATGAAAACTTTGGCTGGGAATTTGTTAAATTTTAAAAATCCAACTAGAGATCCAGCAAGAACAAATGATGCTATAGCTATTGAATATCTTTCAAATCTAAGCGCTACTGCTGCGAAAAACAGTAGAACTATAGTTGTAACGCCTGAACTAAGACCATCTAGACCATCTGTTAAATTTACAGAGTTTACTACACCAACTATTACAAATATTATAAATGGTATATAGAAATAGTTGAAGCTCACCATTTTCTTTACAAACGGAACGTAAACTTCTGTTGATAGTTCCTTTGAATTGTATTGGAAATATAGAACTACTAAACAGAATATAATTTGTAGAACTAACTTTTGAATAGCAGTAAGTCCCAGATTTCTCTTCTTAACTACCTTTATATAGTCATCTATAAATCCCACAGCTCCAAATGCAAATGTTGCAAATAAAACTATTAAAAAATCTACTGAGAAATTAGTCAAAACTATATTCGATATTAAAAATGAAGATAGAAAAATAAGCCCACCTATGGTTGGTGTACCCGCTTTTGTTAAATGACTCTCTGGTCCATCTTCTCTGATACTCTGACCTGCATTCATACTCTTAAGAACCGGGATTATGATCGGTCCTAAAATTAGTGAGATTACAGCTCCTAGTACAAATGATATTAAAT
>CAMYEJ010000115.1 GCA_947254665.1 uncultured Peptoniphilus sp. | reverse complement strand
GTGTAAAGGCAATATAAAGATTAATCCTAGTTTATGTAAAGAATCTTTACAATTGAAATTTTTTAAATAATACATAAAAAACTGCAATAAAAAACCACCCTAAGGTGGATTCCTGTCATTTAAAATCTGAAACCTCCAAGGTGGATTATATTTTTGTAAGATCTATGACTTCTCCGTCAAGTCTCTCTATAAGTCTCTTGTTGTGGGAAATTAAAATAATCCCCATATTGTGTTCTAATCTAAAATGTTCTAGCACCTCGAAGAGTTGCACCTGAGTTATTGCATCTACCATTGTGGTTATTTCATCAAGGACCAAGTACTTCGTCTCGCTGGACATAATTCTTGCTAGGCATATTCTTTGGAGCTCTCCTCCTGATAATTCCTGCGGGAATTTCTCTAGCCAATAGTCTTTTATTCCAAATTTTTCTGCCACGTCTCTATTTACATTCCAACCTTCATTTAAAATCTTGCCGATTTTCCATCTTCTGTTTACAGATTTTTCCGGATGTTGAAATGCCATTTGCACCGGCAGGTATCCTTTGTATTCTAGAATGTTTTTTCCATCCACTAGGACTTCTCCCCTACTTGGTTTTAAATATCCTCCGATTAATTTACCTAGAGTTGATTTTCCATATCCGGATGGTGCTGTTATAATTTTTAGTTCTCCTGGTGACAGACTCATATTTATATTTTTTAAAACTTCTTTTTTACCATATGAAAATGAAACATTTTTAACTTCTAGCATAGGTCACCTGCTTCTATTGAATGAAATCCATTTTCTGGAAGTGCTCGGAAAAGTGCCCGCGAATATGGATGAGTAAGTCCGCTACCATCTTCGCCTATCTTTTCTATATCTGTAACTTCGATAATAGTTCCGTCGTAGAAGAATGCAATTCTATCCGCACACTTCATCGCCATTTCTATGTCGTGAGTGATTACCACCGCAGATTTTCCTTTAGCTTTCACGGATTTAAAATAATTTATGATGGTGTCTGTGCTTTTCGTATCCATTCCTGGCGTTGGTTCGTCTGCAATGATTAGATTCCCATCGGCAAGTATTGAATCTGAAACTAGAACCCTTCTTAACATCCCTCCAGAAAGTTCGTGGGGATAGAGATTCATTACATCTTTTTGCAAGCCGAATTCTTCGTAGACTCTTTCTACATCTCTTTTATTTGCAGTGTATTCGCTCTGTTTTCCAACTTTTAAAAGCGGATTTAGTGAGTTTACAGTCTGTGGTATAAAGGAAATTTCTTTTCCATATAGTTTATTTAATCTCTCCTTGGTTAAATCTTCTTCCTTATACTTTATTTCTCCAGAAACTATTGCATTGTATGGAAGAAGTCCCGAAATCGCGTGGGCAAGTAGACTCTTTCCTGAGCCTGATGCACCGAAAATTGCTAGAATTTCTCTGTCTCTTACTTCCAAATCCAAATCATGGACCACATGTACGATCCTCTTTCTAAAAAAGCTGGTGTACTGTTCAAATGATATATTTAAATTTTTAACTGTTAATAACATAGTATCACCTGTGAATTTCATTTGGATCTAGGAAACTTTTTAAATTTTCTCCAAGCCTATTTACACATAGCACCAAGAATACGAGCATAAGTCCAGGAAATAATGCAAGATAAACATGTCCTGTGGTTATATACTTCATACTCTCTTGAAGAATGATTCCTATTGCCGGAGTTGAAAGTGAAAGTCCAAATCCCAAGAATGTTATCCCTGCTTCATGTAAAATCGCGTGAGGAAATAGTAGTACAAGCCCCACCACTATCTGTGGAACTAGGTGCGGCAAAATATGATTCTTAAAGATATATAGATTGCTCTTTCCCATTGCTTTTGAAATATTTATATAGTTCTCATCCAAAAGTTCTAGAATTTCTGAACGAAGAATCCTTGTAAGCCCAGTCCAATGTGTGAGCGCAAGTCCGATTATAACTCCTCTTATCCCCCTGCCAACAGCAACGGAGATGAGAATTAAAAACATCATATGCGGTATGGATAGGAATCCATCTATCAAGAAGTTTACTATTCTATCTGTCTTTTCTTTTCCAACCACAAGTAAAACACAAAATATTATTGAGATTAAAAAACTTGAAATGGTTCCGATAAATCCAACCTTGATAGAAGTTGCAAGGCCTTTAATCGTTCTAAGATACATATCTCTCCCTGCGTGATCTGTTCCGAAGATGTGAGCCCTTGATGGTCCAGTTAGCTTTTCTCTGAAGTTAGATGCGAGTGCTTCTTCACTTATGAGAGATCCGTGGATATAAACGTAGAGGATAAATGATGCGGTCAAGAGCATGATGATCATCATCCAAATTCTTTTTCTGCTAAGTTCTTCCTTGTATTCAACTTGTCTTTCCTTAAGCAGACTTTCCCTTATGGTACTTGAATCAATCTTCATCTTGCCACCTCATTCTCGGATCTAGAATTACATACATAAGATCGCAAAGCCTATTTCCAACGTAGACAAATATCATGCTGAAAAGAACCAGACCAAGTAGCAGAGGCACGTCTCCTCTAAGTCCAGCTTCTACGGTTAGACTTCCAAGTCCTGGATAGTTAAATACATTTTCCGCAAGTACTGCTCCAGAGAATAATTCGCTGAAGTATGTAAATTGTATAGTAATTCCTGGAAGAATCATATTTTTTAAGGCGTAACTATTCACGATTCTATTCTTTTTTATTCCTCTTGAATAGGCGTAGAGCACGTATTCTGAATTCATAACGTCTATGACCTTTTGCCTCGTGTGAAGAGCAATGTTTGAAATCCCAACTAATGCAAGAGTTATTCCCGGTAGAATCATGTGGTGAAGTCTATCTGCGATGGAAATATCTTTTTCAAGCATTCCTATCGGACTTCCCATGGATGCAGGAAATAATCCCAGTTTAATAGAAAATATTATAATCATAAGCATTCCCACCCAAAATTGTGGTGTGGATGCCAAAACTATTGCATATAATTTTATAGATCTATCCCTTAAGCTACCTTCGTTTGAACCTGCAACTATTCCTAAAAATAGCCCGAATATTCCTTGAATAATCCAGGCAAAACTCATAAGCATTATTGAAGCTTTAAATCCTCTCTTTATTATTTCCAAAACTGGTCTTCCGTAGATGTTTGAAATTCCTAAATCTCCTCTTACAAGATGAGTAATCCAAATCAAGTATCTCTTTATAAATGGAAGGTCAAGTCCCCATTCTCTTATAAGTTTCTGTCTAATTTCAGGTGTAAGACCCACGCCTCTGCTCCTCGCAAAAGCAGAGACGGGATCAATAGGGGAGATGTCCATCAAAAGAAAAGATATAAATGTTACAAAGATTAGTAAACAAATGAAGTAAGTTATTTGTTTTAATACTTTTTTAGCCATCTTCCCCTCCTATTTATTTAGTCCATTTCCAATTAGAAATGGTATCTAACATTGGCCATCCACCACCGTGTGGTTGAATTTTTTGTCTACCTATATCGAGACCATCTCTTACTAGGTAAACATGATTTTCGTTTACAAGCCATACCCATGGGCAGTCTCCCTTAGCAGAAAGTCCTGTTTCTCCATCCCATTGAGCAAGCTTGAAGTTTTTATATAACTCTTCAACAGTATCTGAAGATAATCCCTTTTCAAAATATTCGTCAACTTTCTTGTTTGAATAGAAGTTTGAGTTGTAGTATTCAACTCCTCTGTACTTAGATGAATAGCTGTAGAACATTTCAAGTGGATCGTATCCTCCCCAACCGAATAGAACTGCATCTGAATACATATGTGGAGTTACGAAATCCCAATCTCCAAACAATGGATTAATTTCGATACCGATTTTTTTCGCTTGGTCACAGAAATAAACTGCTATGTCTTCACGATCTTGGTATGCGTAGTAGAGGTCAAACTTAGCTTTTACGCCGTCCTTTTCTCTAATTCCGTCAGAACCTTCTACCCATCCTGCATCATCTAAAATCTTCTTAGCTTTTTCTATGTCCCCGTCATTTTCTTCTACAGTTTTATCGTTAAACCATGGAAGACCATCAGCGATTGAATATGCAGGAGTACCTTCTCCATCTAAAATAGTTTCAATCATTTCTTTTCTATCCATAGCGATATCAAGAGCGCGTCTGATATTTATATCGGAAGTAACATTGTTTCCAATAGGTGAACCAGGCATAATTGATTTATCATCTGTCACCTTTCCAGTGTTTGGAACAGTTGGAAGAGATATCCCTCTGTTGTCGACAGTCTTTATAGATTCAATGTGAAATCCTGGGAACTCAGTGTGCTTTGCAGTAATAGGAATTCTAATTACATCGCAATCCCTAGCCTTCGCAGTTGCAAGAGCTTGATCTTGATCCTTAAAGAATAAAAATGTAATCTTCTTGAAAGGAACTTTTTCTCCGATGTAGTATTCGTTTGGTTCAACTATAAGTTGTTGACCAACCTTCCATTCAACTAGCTTA
>CAMYEJ010000114.1 GCA_947254665.1 uncultured Peptoniphilus sp. | reverse complement strand
CATCCTTTCCTAGTAGCACTAGAACATCTCCTTCTTGAAGAGTTGAATCCGGATGAGGATCTATCTTTATATCTTCATTTCCACGTTCTATTGCAAGAACTGTAACTTTATACTTACTTCTAACATTTAGTTGTTTCAATGTCTTGGCTGTCCAAGTAACAGGACATAGAAATTCTGCAATTGAATAATCTGGAGAAAGTTGGATGAAGTCCATTAAATTTGATGCACTCAAATTGTGCGCAACTCTCACACCCATATCTCTTTCTGGAAATATTATCTTATCGGCCCCAAGCTTCTTTAGTATAAGAGCCTGTCTATTGTTCATAGCCTTCGCTACTATATATTCAATTCCTGCCTCTTTAGCAAGAACCGTGGACATTATCGCTGCTTCAAAATTGCTTCCAATAGCAACTACCGCTGCATCGAAATTTTTAAGTCCCATTTCACTGGTCGCATTTTGATCCATTACGTCGCATTGTATCGCTGTAGTTACATAATCTGCAATATCTTCTATAAAATCCAAATTTATATCCACAATCATTACTTCGTTTCCAAGTTCAGAAAGTGTCTTAGCGACAGAAGATCCAAACTTTCCGCAACCAAATACTATATATGATTTCATTTTATCACCCTACCAATATTTTTCCTGTTGCATATTTGATGCTTGATGGTTTTGTCTTCATAAGACCTATCGCAAGTGTAGTTGGTCCAACTCTTCCGATAAACATCGTAAATGCAAGGATTACTTTTGAAATGTCAGACAGATGAGGAGTTATTCCTCTAGTCATACCTACGGTTCCAAATGCACTTACAGACTCAAATAATATATCTAAAAATTCAAATCTGTCGTGTTCAATAATTGCAATAGCCATGGTAACAGTAACCACAAGTGAGATGCAGACAATTGTTATTGCAAGTGCCCTAAGTATTACTTCTTTATCTATCTTTCTATTAAATATAACTATATCATGTTCACCTCTAACCATTCCTATGGTAGAGAAAATCATAACCGCAAATGTGGTGGTCTTAAGTCCACCTGCAGTGGATGCAGGACTTCCTCCTATAAACATTAAAAAGATGTATATAAGAGCCGTCGCATCATGAACTTTTCCTATGTCTACGGAATAAAATCCAGCCGTTCTGGTGACTGTAGATTGGAAGAAAGATGCAAGCACCTTGTGTCCAAAACCAAACTCTCCAATGCTTAAGGAATTATCATACTCAATTAAAAGTGTTGCAATAGTTCCAATAAGTAGCAAAAGAGCCGATACAGAGATTACAACTTTTGAGTGAATCTTTAGATTTCTAAAATTTTTTGAATTATATATGTCCATGTAGACTAAAAATCCAAGTCCTCCCATAATAACTAGACTGCAGATAATCATGTTGATGTAGATATCACCGCTAAATGGAAGTATTGAATCCCCAAATAGATCAAATCCAGCATTACAAAAAGCAGATATAGCATGAAATATTGAATACCAAGCCCCAGTTTTAAATCCATACTTTGGAATTAAAGAAAAGCTTAGTAGAATCGCTCCAGTAAATTCAATTAAAAATGTAATCTTCGTAACATATATAACCCATTTTACTATTCCAGACATGGAGGTTATATTTAGCTGCTCCTTCACAAGAAGTCTCTGTTGTAGAGAAACCTTCTTGCCTAAAAGTACTGTTGCAATTGAAAATAAAGTAATAGTTCCTAGTCCGCCTATTTGAATTAGAGTTATGATTACAACCTTTCCAAATATCGTCCACTGAGTTGCAGTGTTTGCTACTACAAGTCCCGTTACTGCAGTGGCAGAGCTTGCTGTGAAGAATGCATTTACAAAACCTACAGAATTTCCATCCACAGATGCAATCGGGAGGCTTAGAAGTGTTGCACCAATTAAGATTACTATTAAGAATGACATACCTAAAAATAGAGGAGCATTCTTAACTATTCTCTCGTATATTTTCGTCATAATACTTAAAAAAAATAAGTTCCCACAAGGGGAACTCTTAGTTTTTAGCTAATTCAACAAGCTTTGCAAAGCCTTGTGGATCATTTATAGCAATTTCAGAAAGCATCTTTCTGTTGATTTCTACTTCATGCTTTTTAAGTCCAGCGATGAATTTTGAATAACTCATTCCATTTTGTCTACAAGCTGCATTGATTCTTGCTATCCAAAGTTGTCTAAAGTCTCTCTTTCTTTGCTTTCTACCGAAGAATTGGTAGCTAAGAGATTTCATAACAGCTTGGTTAGCTGGTCTAAATAATTTAGATTTTGCTCCAAAATATCCTTTGGCTTGTTTTAATATTTTTTTATGTCTTTTCTTAGCGTTTACGCCTCTTTTAACTCTCATTTCTACCTCCTATATTAAGGAATCATGTGATCAATTCTTCTTTGATCGCCTTTAGATACTACTGCTGATTTTCTTAATTTTCTTTTTCTTTTAGCTGTCTTCTTTCCTGTAAGATGACCTTTAAATGCAAAAAATCTCTTTATTTTTCCAGAGCCAGTTCTCTTAAATCTCTTCGCTGACGCTCTGTGGGTTTTCATCTTAGCCATATTATCCTCCTATTGTTCCTTTTCATTCTTTGGATTTAGAAACATAACCATGCTTCTACCTTCCATCTTTGGTTTTTTATCTACTACACCATTGTCGGATATGAGTTCGACAAAGTTATCTAGAACTTCACGTCCTAATTCTGTATGTCCAAGCTCTCGCCCTCTAAAACGAACAGAAACTTTAACCCTATCTCCTCTTTTTAAAAAACCAATAGTTTGATTAGCCTTTGTTCTTAAATCATGATCTTCGATGCTTGGTGTAAATCTGATTTCTTTTATACTAATCACCTTTTGTTTTTTCTTTGATTCTTTTTCCCTTTTTATAAGTTCGTATCTGTATTTTCCATAGTCCATGATACGACAAACAGGTGGTTTAGCTTGTGGCGCAATCTTAACTAGATCGAGCCTCTTTTCAATTGCTAAATCAAGAGCATGTCTTCTTGAAACAACTCCTATTTGCTCTCCATCTTCGTCGATAAGTCTTACTTCCTGTTCTCTAATAGCTTCGTTGATTTGAAGTTCTTTAATAATTGTAGCACCTCCATAAATTAAAAAAGCGGGCAAAAAGCCCGCAAAAATATCTCGATAAATTTTACCTTAAACCTCCCTCGGCGTAAGGTGAGAGTGCGAGCTCTACTTTCAATACTGGTCTATTCTATCAGTTAGTTTTTATTTTGTCAACATATTTACAAATAAAATATCAAATATTTTTATTATTTTACCTTAGATTGTAAATATGCATTTATAAATGGATCTAAATTTCCATCCATAACAGACTCTACATCTCCAACTTCTTCGTTGGTCCTATGATCTTTTACCATTGTATATGGTTGGAAAACATAGGATCTTATCTGACTTCCCCAAGCTATTTGTGAATAGTTGCCAGATAAATCTTCTATAGCTTCCTTCTGTTCTTCTTGAGCAAGAGATATAAGTTTTGCTTTTAGAAGTTTCATAGCAGTCTCTCTGTTTTGAATTTGACTTCTTTCATTTTGACATTGAACTACTACTCCTGTTGGAATGTGAGTTATTCTTACGGCAGAGTCTGTTGTATTTACGTGTTGTCCACCTGCTCCTGAAGATCTGTATGTGTCAATCTTTAAATCCTCTGGCTTTATTTCTACATCTTCAACATCTTCAAGCTCTGGATATACATCCACAGAAGAAAATGATGTGTGTCTTCTCTTATTTGAATCGAAAGGAGAAATTCTTACAAGTCTGTGGACACCTTTTTCCCCTTTTAAATATCCGTAGCAAGAGTCTCCTTTTATAAGTAGAGTGGCAGATTTGATTCCAGCTTCATCTTCTTTTTGTAAGTCTAAGATCTCTGCAGAAAATCCTTTCTTTTCACAGTATCTCGTATACATTCTAAGAAGCATTGATGCCCAGTCTTGGGCTTCAGTTCCACCTGCTCCAGCGTGTATCTGTAGAATTACATCGTTATCATCATATTTGTCATTTAAAAGTGTAGCTATTTTGAAATCTTCTGCGTGCTTTTCAAGTTTTGTAAGATCATCTTTGAAATCTTTGTAACTTGAATAATCTCCTTCCATTTCCATAATTTCAATAAGATCTTTTAAAGAATTAATTTCATCGGTTAAGCTTTTTAAATTTTCAATTTTTCTATTATAATGATTAAATTCTTTTATAGTTTTTTGGGCTGATTCTGTATCGTCCCAGAAACCTTCTTCCATTTGTTTGTCGTTTAAATCTCTAAGTTTTGCTTTCATCCCATCTATATCCATAGATTCTATAAGAGAATTTACCATATCTTCTATTTCATCTAATTTTGTTTTATCCAAATAAACATTCTGTTCCATCATTACCTCCGTTATAACTAATTATATTTTATACAAAAAAATACTTTTTCTCAAATCCTTTTGTGAAAATTGGAGGAAATACAAATTATAAATATGTATGTAATCTATTGCAC
>CAMYEJ010000113.1 GCA_947254665.1 uncultured Peptoniphilus sp. | reverse complement strand
CATTTAAAGAAAAATAATTTGAACAAAAATATAAGTTCAGAAGAAGAGATTTCTACAAATGATAAGAATACTATGGATTCACCTCTTTTTAATTCTATAAATAGTTATGAAAATTCTATTTCAAATTCTAAAAATAAAAATTTAGATAAAAAATCTAAATCCAAGAATAAAATTTTGGGGAGAGTACATTCCATAGAAACCTTTGGGGCGGTGGATGGTCCAGGACTTAGGTACATTCTATTTTTACAAGGCTGTCCAATGAGATGCTTATATTGCCACAATCCAGATACTTGGAGAACAACTGGTGGAACACTTATGAGCGTAGAAGAAGTGCTCAATGATTACGAAAAGTACAGAGTATACCTAAAGAATGGTGGCATAACCGTCACCGGAGGAGAACCTCTTTTGCAGATTGATTTTGTTACGGAACTTTTTAAAGAGGCGAAAAGGAGAAATATTCATACAGCTCTAGACAGTTCTGGGGCTTTGTTTTCAAGAGAAACAAATTTAGAAAAATATAAAGAACTTATAAAGTATGTGGACCTTGTGCTTCTTGACATAAAACATATTGATGATGAAGGTCACAGGAAACTCACTGGGTTTTCAAACAAAAACATCTTGGATTTTCTAAAATTCTTGGACGAAAATAGAGTTGAAGTTTGGATTAGGCATGTCATAGTTCCAGGAATCACCTACGACGCAAAACTTTTGGAAAGGCTCGGATATGAACTTGGTCGTTACAAAAATATAAAGAAGGTGGATGTGCTTCCTTACCACAATATGGGTGAGAAAAAATATGAAGAGTTAGGAATCAAATATCCCCTAAAGGGCACCAAGCCTATGACGGACAAACATGCAAAGTCCGCGAGGGATGTAATTTTATATGGCATGAGAAAATATAGAATGGAGAGCAGGTAGCTCTCCTTTTTTATTTTTAGATGATATAATAGATTAGAGGTGAACTATGAGAGAAGTAGATAACAATAGAAGAGAGATAGATTTATACCTGGAGAAAACTTTTGAAAAATATCCAGTGACTAAGAGAAATATAGAAATAAAAGAAAAGATTAGAGAAAATATGTACCTTGGCTTTGACGACATGATTAAAAATGGTTTAAGCCCAAGTGACGCGAGAGAAAAACTCCTTTCAGAATTCAGCGATATGAGTGAACTTAGAGAAGTGCTTGATGTGGAAGAGGAAGAACTTCCAGTCAAAAAAAGAAAAAGAGTGCCAACCGTTAATATTTTGTTAGCAGCTCTTTTAATATTCTTTGTGTTTTCAGGTCATGGAAGAAATATTGGATTTTGGTCCTTTATAATTATAATTGTACTAATCAACAATCTCTTTGACAAAAAATCATAAATTTTATAAAAACTTACTCTTAAGATTTTCGAAGTAAGAATCTGGACTGATTGTAAGTTTCCTTATGGATTTGTTACTCATCTTGAAATTGACACGTTTAAGTCCGGGATAGTAGTATTCCATTCCATCCACCACAACTAGAGAAGAGTTTGCATACCTTCTCTCAGGCACTAGAGAAATATCAAAATCTCCAGGCACGATGATGGAACTTAGAAGAGACCTATAAGCTGCAGAAAACACTGGACTTATTGGAGTTAACTGAAGCACATCAAGAGTAGGAAATACAATTGAGCCTCCACAGGAGAAGTTGTAAGCGGTTGAACCAGATGGAGTGGAGATCATCATGCCATCACCAGAGAATTTTTCCACGTGATTTTTTTGAACAAAAACATTTATATGTATGGTTTTTGATCTTTGTGCCTTCAAAATTACTTCGTTTAAAGCATTAACTACTATATTTTTATTCTTTGTAAATATTTCTGCACGAACTAGCTTTAGATCTTCGATTTCATATCTTCCCTGTTCGTACATATCTAAGAACCAATCGATTTGGTTTGGTTGGATCTCTTGGAAAAAACCGAGATGACCAGTGTTAATTCCAACGATTGGCATGCGTGGGAAGTTGTTGTGTAGAGATTTTATAAATGCACCGTCACCACCTACACAGATGGTTAACTCACTCTGTGGATTGAACCTAAGCTCTGGGGTGTAACCTCTACTCGCGAGTTTTTCCTGGAGTTCGTGGGCTGTCTTTCTCGATTCTATATTAGCGTTTGAAACTATATTTATATATTTATTCATATTGCACCCTCTATCATTTATAATTTAATTTTATCATGTAATCTAAATTAAAGAAAATAAATTTAAAATTTGAAAGGAAACCCATGCTAGAAGATAATTTTAACTACTATCATTACCAGGTAGAAGAAGAAATAAGTATCAAGAACTTTTTAAAAAAATTAAATCTCTCTTCCAGATATATTAGAAGATCCATAAGGGAAGAGATGATCTATATAAATGAAAAATTAAACAAAAGGAATGTGGACCTTCATCCTGGAGATGTAGTGTCAATTAAAATTCCAGATGAGGAGCCGAACGCAATTCCAGAAGAATATCCAATAGAAATTCTCTACGAAGATGGAGATATCTTGGCGGTTAACAAGAAGCCATTTATGATAGTTCATGCAGTGGATTTTAAGCAGACAGGGACCATTTCAAACTATGTTCAAGGTTATTTTTTGAAACATGGCATCCATAGGAAGGTACGTCTAATAAACCGCTTGGACAGAGATACTTCTGGGGTAATTTTAATTGCTAAAAATTCCAATGCCCATAGCACTGTAGCAAGAGAACTGCAGGATAGAAATATTTTGAAGAAATACTATGCAATTGTAGAAGGAGTGGTGGAAGGTAGCGGTGTAATAGAAGAGCCGATAGACAGAGAACCAGATGGAATACTAAGAGAAGTAAATCCCAATGGCAAGTATGCGAAGACTTCCTACGAAGCGATTCTTTCTAAAAATAATATGACACTGCTTCGTGTGGTTCTTCACACAGGGCGCACTCACCAAATAAGAGTCCATCTAAAATATATTGGACATCCAATAGTGGGAGATACCCTCTATGGAAATGAAACAGAGCTTATAAATAGGCAGGCGCTACATTCCTACTACACAAAGATAAAATCTCCAAGGACAGGAGAGAAAATTGAGATTGAAGCCCCACTCCCACAGGATATGAAAAAACTTTTGGGTTTAGAATAAGTCAATAACTTACGATTACGATTTGAAAAACTAAACTGAAATTGATATAATAGAGATAGTTAATCTGCGATGCACGTCGACGTCTTTTATTAATTCAACCGACATCGAAGATCCGGGAGACTGAGTCTTTAGTATGATAAAAAGCCCGCCAGACGGGACTTTAGATTACTAGAGCAGGTCACCCACCTACTAGTTGGGGGCGGGTCTGAATTAATATAGCTGACGACACCGCGGATTTTTTATTATAAAAATTTAGAATTGTTTTAAAATAATAATACTGGGTAAGTAATAAATATGAATTTTAATAGAAAATAGGGGGAAAATAATGGGTATATTTGATTATTTTGAAAGAAAAAGAAGAGAAGCACAAAGAAGAGAAGCAGCTGAAAAAGCTGGCGCAGTTCTAACTGGAGCAGCACTAGGCGGACTAGCAGGCATTCTTTTTGCACCAAAATCTGGAAAAGAAACTAGAAAAGACATAGCAGATAAATCAAGAGAACTTGCAGAAAATGCAAGAGATGCAGCAGAAGACTTAGCTGATAGCGTACAATACAAAGCTTACCAAGCTGGCGAACAAGTTAAGAAAACTTACGGAAACGTAAAAGAATACGCACAAGACAAAAAAGTAGAACTTAACGAAGCTATGGAAAATGCTAAGAGAAAAGCAAAAGCAGTTGGAGAAGTACTTTCAGAAAAAGCAGAAGAAACAAAAGATGAACTTAAAGAAAAGAAAGACGAAATAGAAAAAGACGTTAAAGAAGCTGCAGAAGATGTGAAAGAAAAATCTAAAGACATCAAAGAAGATTTAGAAAAAACTGCAAAAGAAGTAGGAAAAGACGTTAAAGACGGAGCTAAAGAAGTAAAAAAAGATCTTAACAAATAAAAGAGATTAGAGGAGGATAAGCATGAATAGTCCTATTACTCTCAACGATTTACTAAGAATATTTCTTTACTTAGCAGGAATTGGAGTATTAGTATATCTTGCATTAGCACTTAAAAAAGTGGTTTCAATACTTGGTAAAATAAATGAAGTCATAGAAGACAACCAAGAAGCAATAGACCACAGTTTAAGCCAAGTGCCAGAACTAACAGATAATGTTACAGAAATTACCAAGAATGTATCTGTAATATCTAAAGATGCACAAGAAATCATAGTAGCAGTAAGACCAGAAGTGGAAAAACTTGCACTATCAGTAGGAGAAGTTGGAGAAACAGTATCAGGAGTTACAAAATCAATAGACAATGTTGCGCTAAACATTACTGGCGCAGTAAATAGCGTAACCGACACAGTATCCGACGCAACAAAAACTATAAATCTAAACGCGAATAACGTAATAGATTACTTCTATATATTGAAAGAAGTAATAGAAGTATTTAAAGAA
>CAMYEJ010000112.1 GCA_947254665.1 uncultured Peptoniphilus sp. | reverse complement strand
AATCTAAACTATGTGGTTAGCGAAAAGTTAAAAAATAAAGAGGATTTAATAAATATCAACAAGAAAATTCTAGAACTTGGAGATGAATTAAATAAACCGGTAGTTGCAACTGGAGATGTATACTATCTATATCCACACCAAGATCTTTCTAGAAGAATAGTTTTAAGTGGAGTTACTGGTCCTGTTAATCCAGAGGTTAAAATACCTAATACTCTCTACTTTAGAACTACGGACCAAATGCTAGATGAGTTTGAATATCTTGGAGACAGATGCGAAGAAGTTGTAATTACAAATTCAAACAAAATAGCAGATATGGTAGATGATATTAAACCGTTACCAGATGGAACATTTCCGCCTTATATTGAAGGTTCTGAAGAAATGTTAAAGAAGATAACTTTTGATAGAGCCCATAGTATTTACGGGGACGAATTACCTGAAATAGTAGAAAAAAGATTGGATAGAGAATTAAATTCAATCATAGGAAATGGATATGCCGTTTTATACATCATCGCTGAAAAACTTGTAAAGAAATCCAATAGCGATGGATACCTAGTAGGATCAAGAGGATCTGTAGGAAGCTCTTTTGCAGCGACTATGGCAGGAATAACAGAAGTAAATCCGCTTCCACCACACTATGTCTGTCCAAAATGTAAGTATTCAGAATTTGTGGATGAAAAATTAGTAGGATCTGGAGTAGACTTGGAAAGAAAGAACTGTCCTGTCTGCGGAACAGAGTTAAATCGCGATGGACACAATATTCCGTTTGAAGTTTTCCTAGGTTTTGAAGGGGATAAGGAACCTGATATAGATTTGAACTTTGCAGGAGAATATCAACCCGTTGCTCACAAGTATACTGAAGAATTATTCGGAGAAGGATATGTTTTTAGAGCTGGAACCATTGGAACAGTTGCAGAAAACACTGCCTATAGAATCGTAAAAAATTACTATAAAGATGAAATCGTGCCTCCTGTTGAAATAGATAGACTTGCGAAGGAAATTACAGGAGTTAAGAGGACATCTGGGCAACATCCAGGTGGAGTAATGATAGTTCCAAAAACATCTAGTATCTATGATTTCTCACCGATACAATATCCTGCCGATAAAAAATCTTCTGGAGTTATAACTACTCATTTCGATTATAACTTTCTACATGGAAAGATTTTAAAACTTGATATACTTGGTCATGATGGTCCAACTATTATAAAGATGCTTGAAGATTTAACGGGATTAAAATCAGAAGATATCTATCTTGATGACAAGAGGACTATGAGTCTATTTAATAGTTCTGAAGAATTAAAAATGAATCCAGAAATTTACGAATGTGAAACAGGAACACTGGGCATACCAGAATTTGGAACAGATTTTGTAAAGAGAATGCTAATAAAAACAAAACCATCTACCTTCTCAGAACTCGTACAAATTTCAGGACTTTCTCATGGAACGGATGTATGGACTAACAATGCAGAGGATTTAGTTGATCAAGGCCTTGCCAAGCTTCAAGATGTTATATCAACAAGAGAGGATATAATGGTTTATTTAATCCAAGCTGGAGCAGAAAATAAAATGGCATTCTTCACCATGGAAAAAGTTAGAAAAGGAAAAGGACTAACAGATGAGCAAAGGGAAATAATGGAAAAACTTCCTCTACCAAGTTGGTATATTGGAGCTTGTGAAAAGATAAAGTATATGTTTCCAAAAGCCCATGCAGTTGCATATGTAATGCTTTCCTTTAGAGTTGCTTACTACAAATTAAATTATCCACTAGAATATTACGCAACATATTTTACAAACAAATTAACAGACTATGACATAGAAACAATTTCAAGGGGAGTTGGAGCAATGAAGGAGAAACTCAATGAACTTCTTCAAATAAAAAATCCATCACAAAAAGAAAAAGGTCAAAGAAACACATTGGAAATGACACTTGAAATGTATTCTAGAGGAATTGAATTTAAATTTATTGACATCTACAAATCTCAGGCAAAGACATTTGTAATAGAAGATGGTGCAATCAGAGTTCCATTTATGGCAGTGCCAGGACTTGGGGAAGCTATTGCAAATAGCATAGTTGAAAGCTCAAAAGAAAATAAATACATTTCTGTTGAAGATTTTATAAATAAAACTGGGGCAACAAAAGCGATAGTTGAAATGCTGCGTGAAAATAATTGCTTTGAAGGTATGCAAGAAAATAATCAACTATCACTATTTAACTTTTAAACCTTGATATTTACAGAAAATTTGATATAATAGAAATGATGATAGAAAGTAACTAAGGAGTGGGTTTCCCACTCCGTATTTTTTACTTAAAAAGGGGTGTAAAATGGCATCATCTAAAGGAATATTAAGTAAATTAAACGAAATATCTACAAAGGTAGCCGAAGAGAGAGGTTATGAAATAGTAGAAGTTGCATACAAAAAAGCGACTCCTCATTCGTTAGTGTCGGTATTTATTTATAAAGAAGATGGGATCTCACTCGATGACTGTGACACTATGAGTAGAGCGATAGAAGAAGAGTTGGACAAAGAAGATATAATTGAAGAAAGTTACTATTTAGAAGTTTCTTCACCAGGATTAGATAGACCGATAAAAACTCAAGATGACTTAAGGAGAAACAAAGGTAAATTAGTAGAGGCAAAACTATTTGCACCACTCGATGGAAGCAAAATATACGAAGGTTTACTAGCTTCTTATACAAAAGATACTGTAACATTAGATAATGAGGGTAAAGAAGTAGAATTACCTCTTAAATCTATCTCTAAGATGAGTCAAAAAATTGTGTTCTAGGGGGACGTATGAACGAAGAATTTATAGTAGCGCTTAATCAATTAGAGAGCGAAAAAGGAATAAAAAAAGACATAGTCTTTGAAGCATTAGAAGCTGCTCTAATATCAAGCTATAAGAAGAATTTTGGAATGTCGAATCAAAATATAGTAGTAGACATAAACAAAGAAAATGGAAATATAAAAATTTTCAAAGAAATGACAGTTGTAGATGAAGTAGAAGATGAAGATACTGAAATATCTCTTGAAGATGCAAAAGAGATCAGTAGTAAGTACAAAGTTGGAAGTATCGTAAGAATTGAAATAGATCCAATGAAATTCGGAAGAATTGCTGCACAGACTGCAAAACAAGTGGTTATTCAAAAGATCAAAGATGCTGAAAAAGATATAATCTATGATGATTTTATAGACAGAGAAGGAGAACTTATCACTGGACAAGTTCAAAGATCTTCAAAGGGATATGTATTTATAGACCTTGGCAAATCGGAGGGTATCCTTCCACCGAACGAACAAATTAAGGGAGAAGATTATTCCCATGGAAATAGATACAAGATGATAATCCTTGAAGTTAAGAAAACACCTAAAGGACCACAAATTATACTTTCAAGATCTCATCCAAACCTAATCAAGAGACTATTCGAACTAGAGGTTCCAGAAATTCATGATGGCATTGTAGAAGTGTTTAACATAAGTCGTGAAGCTGGATCTAGAACTAAGATTGCAGTCTTTTCAAAATCTGAAGACGTAGATCCGCTGGGAGCATGCGTTGGATTTAAAGGGGCAAGGGTAAAGGCAATTTTAGATAGCATCGGAGAAGAAAAGATAGACATAATAATCTGGGACAGAGATATCGACCATTTCATAGCAAATGCACTAAGCCCTTCAAATGTTGAAAAAGTATTTATAGACGACAGCAATAAACAAGCTTTGGTAGTTGTTCCAGATTACCAACTTTCACTTGCAATAGGTAAAGAAGGTCAAAACGTTAGACTTGCTGCAAAACTTACAAATTGGAAAATAGATATAAAATCTGTTACACAATTTGAAGAATATCTAGAAGCAGAAAATATGACGGAAGATGAACTATATGCAAAACTTGGCTACGAAGATGATGAAGCTGAAGATGTTGTAGATGAGGAAATTGACTTTCCTGACGAAATGGATGCAGAAGATATTAATGAAGAATGCGAAATAGATTTAGAAGAAGCTGAAGGCAATTCAGATACTACAGAAACAGATTCAGAAGAATAAATCAGGAGAAATACTAAACTTGCAATGAAAAAGACAAGAAAAATTCCACAGCGTAAATGCATAGGTTGTGGAGAACAAAAATCTAAATTTGATTTAATAAGAGTTGTAAAGACCAAAGAAAATCAAATTTTTATAGATAGAACGGGAAAACTAAATGGCAGAGGTGCTTATTTGTGCGATGATTTAAATTGTCTAGAAAAAGCTATTAAAACTAAAGCTTTGAACAGATCGTTTGAAATGGAGATTGATGAGAAAACGTATGAAAATCTAAGAGAAGAAATCCATAAATAACACCTGAATCGGAGGTGTAACATGCAAAATAAAAGAGTACACGCATTGGCAAAAGAACTGAATGTAACTAGCAAAGAATTGATTGATAGAATTTCTAGTTTAAACATAGAAGTTAAGAACCATATGTCGACACTGAATGCAGAAGAAGAAAAAAGAGTAGTTAATTCTTATATGAATAAATCTACACCAAAT